>NZ_JBFTOJ010000004.1:0-58345 GCF_056397905.1 Stenotrophomonas sp. 05L414_2 | reverse complement strand
TTCCATGCCAGAGTCGCGACATTGGGGAGGAAGACGCCACGGTTGATGGGCTGGCTCAGGTAGTCGTGTGCATCACGCAGGTGCAGCGTCTTGCTGCCGTCGTCGTTGATCTCGATCTGATCGATCGCGCAACGGAACACCGGCACTGCGTCTGCGAGCATGGCGGTCTCATCGACCATCAGAATGCGGACCGATGCGCCGGAACCGCCCGAAAGGGCGAGGCCGTCAAGCATGCCTTCGCTATCGACCACAACGCACTCGGCTGCCGCCGTCTGCGATACCGGATCACCACCCCACGGCCAGAAACTCAGTTCCTGCACCAGGTTCACGCCCTCGGCCACCAACCCTTCGTAGCGGGCATTTGCGGGGCTGTCGCCTGGAGCCGAAAGCCAGTCGGCATCAGCAAGGCGAGTGGCAGAGACTTGCGCCTGATCCAGCCGCCACCCGGCAATAGCTGCATCACTGCGCGCGCCCCACTGCCCGGCGTTGACCGCCAGGCACAGGCCGCCCGCTTTGGTGGCCGCCAGAGACGCCGCAAAGTAGAGCGGCCCAGCCAGCAGCAAATCCCGCTGATGCACCATTGCCCCATTGAGGTAGAGCTGCAGGCGAGACGGGCCACCAAACACCACACGTAGCCCGACGATATCGCCCTTGGCCACTGTCGGCAGTCCAGTGGCAATTGCGCCGATTCCTTGAACCAGCCGACCGGTCGCCAGCTCCCACCCGATGCCAGCACCGTTGGAACCTGGCGACTCGTTGAGCGGCGCGGCTCCAGTTACAAACCCGACGACCGCCGCCAGATCGTCATCGCCCCACGCGGCGAACTCGACGCCCACCGTTCCGCTACCGAGCGCGAAGTCGGAGCGCGCGCACCTGTGCGCGTCCGCGGCAGCGGTAGTTGCGAGCGTAAGCCCGCCGTCGCGAGCTGCGAGCAGAGGRCCAATGGGAAGCGCTGCGAAGCGCCCGAAGGTGTCAGCCATGGGTCATCCAAGGGAATCGAACCACTCCTGCGCCTCATCGTCGTCAGAACGAGGCACCAGGGCGTCTAGGAAATGCTGCATGCCGCGCTTGGTTCCGCCTTGGCTGTGTGCAGCTGTGATGTACGCGATGAATGCAGCAGGCTTCTGGTGGATGCTGACTGGGTCGATGGGGTTGCGCTTGTGGAACTCCCACCACCACAGGAACTCCCGGCGCGACATAGTGGATCGCAGCTCCGCCACCGTGCGATGCAGATGGCCGGCAAGGACATGCCAGAACCAATCCTCGCCGCGCTGCCTTAGCCGTTTCCCGCTTCTTCCCGCAGGGCGTCAGCGTCACTTCCGAAGCCTGCGTGCTTGAGCGCAATGGTCTGCAGACTTGCCGCCACCTTCGGCTTCAACTCGCCGGCCTGCTTTTCAGTGAGTACCCGCTTGCCGCTCTCATCGCAGATCGTGGCCGCAATCAGCTTGGCACGGTCGGCGGTGCTCCACAGCTGGCGGAACTCGGTATCCGGCAGCGCGCGCACAAAGAACTCCGCCTTGGTGCCGTCCGGCAGTTCGATGGTGTCCGGCTGCACGTCCTTTGCGGCGAACAGGCCGGCGCTGGTGAACGCCTGAAGGATGCTCACCGTTCCTGCCAGGGCTTCGCTGTTGTCGTTGGTCTTGCTCATGGGCCGTTTCCTTGAATGGCGACAGGGCTCGCGGGCCGCGCACGGCTAACACGCGGAGGATCCGCGCGCCCTGCCAAAGAGAAGGCCCACCGAAGTGGGCCGAAGAGGGAGAAGGCGCCGTTATGCCGATCAGGGCGTCGGGCGGTGGGTGGTGACTGCGCCCGAGCCACGGATCGTGATCGTGGCTTTCCACACGTCGTTGTCCTGGCTGGTGACGGCGAAGTTCTGCACGAAGCCGTCGAACTGCTTGGACAGAACTGTGGTCGGCGGGGTGATCTTGCCGGCCACTGCCACCGGCTTCTCCACGCCCTCGGTCTCCGAGAGCGGCGCGGTCACCAGCCAGTTCACGACGGCGCCGGTTTCGTGCAGCTGCTCCATCTTCTCGTGATCCACGCTGTCGTAGATGATCTCGATGCTAGTGCTGCCGGTCTGCTTGCGGCCAGCGACGAACTGATCCCAGTCGTCGTCGTAGTCGGAAATATCGATCTCCGAGGCCTGGCCATCCGGGAAGCCGACCGAGCGCAGGCGGGTCACCTTGATGACCTCGGCCGCGGCAATGGCGACGAACAGTTGGGAGTGCTTCGACTTGATTACCTGTCCCATAGGGGTTTCCTTACGTTGTGCCCGTCGCCGGGCATGAAAAAGGCCCCTTGCGGGGCCGGTGGATTGCCGTTGAGTTGGTCAGYGGATCTGCAGCAGTCGAACATCGAAGGAGATGCCAAACGCGCCTGTATCGTCGTCATCAGGCGGGGGGTTGTAAGACTCGATGCTGCCTACGGTCTCGACAGCATCGCGAATTGCCACTGCGGCAGCATTGGCTTTGGACGTCGATTTCCCCCACACCGTCAACCGGACACGCCATCCATCGGTCGGCGGTCGCTCGGACAGCAGGTTGGTTGGCGATCCGCCCACAACGCCCCAGGTGGCGTAAGGCAATGCGGTGTCCTGCGGCGCAGTAGAGGGGAAAACACGGACGGGATCACCAAACAGACTTCGCACGGCCTCGTCGCCCTGCAGCAGCTGCTGGATAAGCGGCACCATCATTTCCACCCCCTTGCCTTCATTACCCGGTCGATAGCCGCGCGGGTCTGGTCGACAATCAGCTGCGCCGCCTGGGGCCCGTTTGCCTCGGCGGCTGGCGTCAGGAACGGCTTCGCAGCCATCTTCTTCGTGCCAAATTCCAGATAGCGCCAGTAGCTGGCCCAACCTGCCTGCACGTAGACTTTGCCAACCCGACGCTGCCGGCGGTTTCTCTTGGTGTTGGCGTACTTCGCACGCTTACCCGTCTTAACGCCAACGGTGAAGTACTCGCCACCTGGCCCAACGCCGGCCCTGTTGCGATTGCGCGCATTGGCCCTGCGTACCACGATCTGTGTGGCCAGGAAGCCACTAGCACGCGGCACTCGCGCGCGTGCCGCATCGCGGATCAGATTTCCGCCCCGACGCAGCGCGGTCTGCAGCGGCTTTCCCTGCAGCTCGACCGGCAATGCCTTCAGCGACGACAGGAGCCCATCAAGGCCGTGGATCTCGATCTGCTCAGCCATCGGATAGCCCCGCGTCTACCATCAAGGTAATGTGCCCCCGCGCCGTGGGATCAGGCAGGACAGCGCGGATTGCGTAGCGCTGGCCGTCAAACACCGCGCGCATTGTGTTCAAGACACCAGGCAGATACGGAATTTCCATGCGTGCTGTGACCTGGCCGTGCTCAGCCGATGCCGCTACGAATTCGCGCCCTGAAAGCGGCACCACCTCCGCCGGCACGTCTGCCTGCCAGTCCACCCACTCCAACTCATCGCCTCCAAGCGGATCCCGCACGGGTTCTTGCACCTGCAGGGCAATGCGATGGCGATACTTGCCGGCCCGCCTCATGGCAGCACCCGACGGTATGGGAACATCAGGCGATCCACGGTTGGATTCTCGACACAGGTCGCACCCACCACCAATCCTTCGCGATTGGCGTAGAGGTCGCCCAGCGTCAGCAAGATCGCAGCGCGCAGCGGCCCTGGCATCGGTCCCGGGGTAGTGGTGAAGAGAACCGGATACTCCCCGGCAGCGCTCGTCACCGTCGCCGGCTCAATGGGGAGAGGCGATTGCCGCTGTCCCACTGGCGTCCATTCGTAGGAAGCCTCCACCAACGCATAGCCGGTATTGCGCTCCACGGACTCGCGAGCAGCGGCAATGAACGCCCCGATCAGGGCGTCGTCGGCGTTATGGATTACGACAAGATGCGCCTTCGCTTCACTCAGCGACACAGGCTCCTCGGTCGCCGGGCTCACCGTGCGCAGCATGGGCTACTCCTCCGGCGTTGCCGCCTTGATCGCGTTGGGATGGGTGTCGATCAGCCCGCCTAGGCGCAGCGCCTCGGCGTGGGCCGCATCGACTTGGATTACTTGGCCAACCTTGCCCAAGTGGTTGTCGCTGAGCACCAGAGCCGCCACGGTCTCACGCTCCGACGGCTGCGGCGGCTGGTCCGGCGGCGACGCGGCGCTCTCTGCTTCGGCCGCGCCGCCGTCTTCGCCCAAGCCGTCGACCACCTGGCCGGCCTCGCCGATGACCACCTCGGCGCCGCCGGCACTCGGCAAATCCGCATCGCCGGTCAGTTCTTCGGGCTTCTCACCGGTGGACGCGCCAGCATCAACGACTACCGGGGCCGTGACGGGCGCGCCAGCCTCGGCCGCGACAACTGGCGCAACCCGCGTTGCGGTGTTCTTCTGCTTTGCCATGATCGTCTCCGAGGGACGCCCCACGCGGGGCGCCCCTCCGTTCGTGGTCCGGGCGTTTAGGCCGCGGCGCCGTGCTTGAAGGTCTTCAGCGCACCACCCACATCAACGAGGTTGCCGCCGGAGCGCATCCACGCCATGAAGCCCACCTGTCCCTTCTTGACGTAGGCCGAGTCGTTGAAGCGGAACAGGGTCACCGCCATCACGTCGCGGATCTTGTAGTAGCTGAAGTCGCCGAACGCGATGGACGTGGCGCCGGCCGCCGGCGCCGGGGCGTGCTGGTTGATCTGGATATCGCGGTTGAGCAGGCGATCCGGCGCACCACCCGGATTGCCCTGCTCGTAGCCCGGCACGAAGATCGGCCGCCCCTGATCGTCCTTCACCTTGCGAATCAGCTTGAGCATGTCGTCGTGGAACATCCACTTCGCCAGCGCGCGATAGGCAGGGTCGACGCTGTGCTCCAGATCCACCAGGTCGTCATAGGTGATGATCGGGAGGGCCGACACGGAACCGATCTTGCCGACCGAGGCCGCGGTGAAAGCACCCATTGGCTGACCGGTGCCGCTGCCGACGGTGTAGTTGCGATTGGTGATGCGGCCCAGCCGGGTCTGCAGCCGCTTCTCGATGAAGCCGGCGATATCGGCGGTGCTGTCCTGCAGCAGCTCCCACGGCACGGTCACCACCTTGGAGCTGTACTTGTAGACCTGCAGGCCCTTGGTGCCGAAAGCCACATCCTGGTCGGTCGCGGACTGGTTCTCGGCCACCAGCTCGCCCTCTTCCGAGGTGCCGTCGCTGGTCGGGTACTGCATCGGCTCGCCGCCGGCAGTGCTGAACACGTCGGCCACCTGGCGCATGCCGCCGTAGGCCTTGAGGGATTCCAGGATCTGCTCAGCCAGCGTGGTCGGAACGGTGTAGCCACCCTGTTCCGGGTTCACGGCCGGGTTGCCCGACATGGCGGCGTTGACCTGCTTCCAGTCCTCGGCGTTCAGGGCGCTGTCACCGCCGCGTGCCCAGCGGTCGAACAGCCGCATTTCGTTGGACAGCTCCCGGCCACCACGCGTCGCCGAGGTGGCGTGTTCGCGCACGCCCTGTTCGCGCAGCGCCTCGTCGGCCGTCAGGTCCATGACCTTCTGGTGGCGCTCGATGGCCGCATCGATGCGCTCGATCTCGCCGACGTTCTCGTCGTACTTCTTCTGGTTCTCGGGGGTCCACTTGTTGCCGTCACCGGTGCTGGTGTCCAGCAGGTTGCGGGTTTCCTTTGCCAGCGCGGTACGGCGCTCCCGCTCGGCCTGAATGTTGAAGGGCATTGGCTATTTCCTCTGGTCGAAAAAAAACCGCCTTTCGGCGGTCGGAGTATCTGCGGGCGGGAGTCGCTTACGCAGCGGAGCGTTCCAGCAGCGCCAGACGGCGCGACAGGTTGGCTTTGTGGGCCGCGGCGGCAGCGCCGTCGTCGGGTTCGGTCTTGCGGTTGGCCAGCGCGGCCGGCGCGTTGTCGTAGGCGGACAGATCCCAGGTGGCGGAGGCCTTCTTCTTGCCCACGACCTCGACAACCCGGTCAGCGAACCCGTGTTCCTTGGCTTCGTCAGCCGTGAACCAGGTCTCTTCGTCCATCCACTGGACGATCTGCGCCTCATCCTTGCCGGTGCGGCGGGTGTAGTCGCCAGCCAGGCCGGTATCGATCTTCGCCAGCAGCTCGCCGGTCTTGGTCATGTCCGCCTTGTTGYCGACGGCTACGGTCCAAGCGTTGTGGATCATGAAGCCGGCACCCTGGCTGATCTCTACCTCGTCACAGGCCATGCAGATGCCTGTGGCTGCCGAGGCAGCCAGCCCGTCAACGTGGGCGATGACAGTCGCCTTGTGCTGGGCAATGGCGGTCATCATCGAGCGGGCTGCGAATACATCACCGCCGGGTGAATCGATGCGCAGGTGGATCACGTCTGCGTCTATGCCGGCCATGGCTTGGGCGAACATCGTTTCGTCAATGTCGCCCCACCACCCGCCGATAACGCCATGCAGGTAGATCGTGGCTTCCTTGCCTTCCGTGTCGGCCCGGATGGGCTTGGATTGGCTGGCGTTATTCTTGGCCAGCTGCAGCAGCTTAGGAATCGGCATCGTCAGGGTTCCTTTCAGGGTCATCGCCGCTGGGCTTTGCCGGTGGCGCGGGATCTTTCGGTTGGTAGAGCTCGTCGCCACCCTCGATGGGCGGCAGGTTCTTGAGGCGGCGGACCTCGTTGACGACCATCCAGCCTTGCGTTCCGGGGCCGCCCAGCGCCTTGCTGAAGTACTCAGCCTGCGTTTTCGAGTCACCGGCCATGAACATGTCCACGTTGTGCTCAACGAAGTAGCGCGGCGTACGGAACAGCTTGCGATTCAGCTCGTCCTTGATCCGTTTCAGGTRCGGACCCAGCGTGTACTTCACGAAGCCGATGCCCATGCTCTCGATGCCACTGCCCCAGCTGGTGGACTTGGTCGTCTCGCCGATCATGTGAGGCGGAACACCGAATGCACGCGCCACGTCGATGACCTGCCACTGCCGGGACTCCAGCAGCTGCTGGTCGACGGCGGACATGGTCAGTTCCTTGATATCGAGCCCTTCCGTCAGGATCAGAGGTATGCGGCGGTTTCCCTGCGTGCCTCCATACTTCTTGACCCAGGCATCGCGGAAGTCATCCTGCATCGCCTGGTTCATCTTGTTGGTCGCCGTGATGGCCACCTCCGGCTTACCACCTTCGCTGAAGAACTTGCCGGCATGCTCATCCCCTTGGATGGCAATGCCGATGCCGTTCCGGGCCCCCCACTGGATCACCGACATGCCGTGCACGCCGTTGAATCCGAAGCCGGGGAAATGGAGCACGTCGTCCTGGTCAACGGTGAAGTACCCGTCCACGTCGTGGAACGTGTACTGCAGGCGCGTCGGTTCCCGTGGGCTGGCCTTCTCCTGCTTGAGGATCATCACTCTGTCGCGGGGCCAGGGAATCAGCCCGGTCGCCACGCCGGCGCGGTTGCGCGTCACATAGGCAACTCCATCACCGCGCAGCAGCATCTGGCCGACGATGAACTCCCAGCCAGTGGCGCTCGACCAACCGGAGGAAAACTGCTCGTTCAGCATCCACCAATAGTCGTGCTCCGCCCGCTTGCGGTGACCATCCACCCGCTCAAAGATGGGCAGCGGCAGCTGGGCAATCGCACCGGCAAGCAGCGAGACGGCAGCGAACACCGCCGAGACCCGCATCGCGGATTCCGGGCTGACCACCGCTCCAGAGGCGGTCGTCGGGTTCCCGAACACCTCGAACATTGCCGGGCTGGAGGATTGGATCACCTCGCCATCGACCAAGTTGCTGATCGTCGGCTCGATACGGTCGCGGGCATCGGCCCGCCGGTTCTTCTCGAATAGTCCGAACATCAGTCGATCACCACGAAGCCTTGTTGGGTTGTGCCGGTGTCCCGCGCCTGCATGGCGCGGCCCATGGCCATGATTAGCGCCACCGCGCCGTCGATCTTGCTTTCCATCTTCTCCTTGCGCGGATAGACGTGCTCCTTCGCGTCAAGGCGCGCAACCACGTTCCCCATCATCCAGGTCATCGCCGCGTTGCCGTCATGCCACAAGCGACGTGAGAGAATCAGCGCTTCCACTTCCTTCATCGGCTCAGATAGATTGCGCACGGACTGTGCCATCTCGACCACCGGCAGGCTTTCCTGCTCCAGCCTCGTCATGAGGTACGCCGCCTGGGCTGGATCGAATGCGATATCCCGCACGTCGATGCCGCGTGCGGCAAGCTCCTTCAGCTCTTCTTCGATAAAGGCGTAATCGGTCATGTTGCCGGGGGTGGAGACGATCAGCTCGTCCAGCAGGAAATGCTGGTACTTTTCGTTGTCCTCCACGGCCGATTCCGGCACATAGAACCTCGGGATGACGTAATAGCTGTCGTCCTTCTCGAACAGCATCACGACTGCGGCCACGTCCAGCTTGGAAGCCAAGTCAACGCCGATCCAGCAGGGGCACCCGGCGAAGTCGTCAGTCTCAAACGCCCGCTTCTGCCGTTGCCACGCCAGCATGTTCATCCACGCGAGCTTGGCGCCCACCCAGTCGTTCAAGTGCTTGGTGCGGAAAGCGCTCTGCTTGCTCGCTGACCGCTTTGCTTTGGCCAGCTGATCGAGCAGGAACTGCTCGAACACAGACACGCCGTAGTTGGGGTTAGCTTTGCGCAGGCTCGCCGGGTCGTCCCAACGGTCGCCCTCATCAATGCAGTAAATCGCGGCGAACACCGTTTCGTCGGTGACCTCGCCGCGCAGGATGCGTATCGCATCGCCCCGCATTTCGAAGCAAGGGCCGGATAGATTGGTGCCGGCTGTGGTGATGATCGACAGCAGGGGCTGCTCGCGCGCGCCCATGCCCGTTTCCATCGCATCGACCATGTGGTCGTCGTCGTGCTCGTGGTACTCGTCCAYGAGCGCAGCATGCGGGCTCGAACCGTCGCCCGGCTTGCCGATCATCGTCTCGAACTTCGACATGTCCTCCATGACGAAGAGCGGGCCGGGGTTCTTCGGGTTGCCAGCCTGCTCAATGCCGAAGCGCGAGCGCAGCGCCGGCAGCTTCTGGACCATCTGCCAGGCCGGCCGAAACACCTCGAAGGCCTGTTTCTCGCTGGTGGCGCCTGAGTAGACCTCGGCACCTGCCTCGCCGTCTGCGCAGAACAAGTACAGGCCACGGGCAGCCAGGCGAAGCGACTTGCCGTTCTTGCGCGGAATCTCCTCGTAGGCACGGCGGAAGCGCCGATGCCCCGTCTTCTTGTGGATCCAGCCGAACAAATTGCACTCAATGAAGCGCTGCCAGGGCTCAAGCACCAGCAGCCGTTTCTGCGCCGCCCACTTTCCCTTGGTGTGCGGCATCTTCTCCATGAAGCGCACCGCACGGTCTGCCTTCTCGGCGTCGTACTTGTAGGGCCAGTCGGCCCCCTTTCGCTTCAGGTCATCGAGGAACCGCTGGCAGGCCAACCGGATGAACTCGTTGGCAATGATCTTTCCCGCCGTCACGCCCTTGGCGTAGGCCTTGGCTGATTCGGTCGGGGTCATGGATCAGAACTCGTCGAATGGGTTGCCCTCCGGGGTCTTCTCGGTCCCCAGCTTCTGGCGGTCCGCCGGGGTCAATCCCAGGCGCGCCAAGCAGCCGATCAGGTGGGAGTACTTGGCCGCGACGAATTCGCCGGGCTTGGCACGGAACTCGGAAAGCAGCGAGGACGCCACTTCCATGATGAAACGGTCGGCACTGGTGAGGACGCCCGGCAGGGCGCACTTCTCCAGCTCCTTCCAGACCACTGAGGCCTCTGCCGACAGATGACCCGGCACCTTGCCCAGCGCCTTCCCCGTCTTTGGCGCCTCGGTCTTGTACCGCTGCGGGTTGCGCTTATCCGCCCCCTTGAGCTTGGCCAGCTCGGCGGGCTGCTTGTGCCTGGCCATCGCCGGTCAGCTCCAAATCTGAAATTCAAATTCTGTGGACGCGCGAAGAAAGGGGGGCGCGCGTATCGTCGCGAGAGGGCGCCAAACTTTGACCCTCCCCCCCGTTCAAATGTTAATATTTCGTTAATTGCGATGATGATGCGTGTTCCACGCTCGTGGAACCATCAGTCCCGCATTCCTCGGCCGAATCCGCCGTTCTCCAGCACTGTTTTCGTGCTGTGACACGGCCGGCACAGGGGCTGCAGGTTGCTGTCAGCGTTGTTGGCATCGTCCCCGTCGATGTGGTCGACCTCGGTGGCTGCCCGCACCCTTCCCTGCTCCGCACAGCACCTGCACAGCGGCTCACGGGCCAGCACCACCGCTCGGATCCGCCTCCAGAGCGCTGAGTTCGTGGCCAGCGCACGGCGGGCCTGCCTCTTGCGCACCTGGGCGCTGGTTTCTTTGTAGGGACGCCAACCTGCCGCTCGGTGCTGCGGTGGCCTGACAGGCATCAGTACGAGTTCCCATCCAAGTCCACGCGCGGAGACTCGACACCTTCGTCCGAGACCGGTGTGCCCGCCTCCTCCCCCAGCAGCTGTGCAACAGCTTGGACCAGCATGCCGACATGCACCCCCAGTTCCGCGATCTGCTCGCCCTGCTGCTCGATCACCCCGACCAGACGGTCAATACGAGCGTCGGCGCCGCCGGCAATGCGCGCGGCCTTCTCTGCGGCCAGCTCAGCCGCCAGCGCTTCAATCCGTGCAACGTCCATCAGTAGCCCTCGTTGTTCGCAGTACCAAGCCTCGGCGTATCCAGCCCTCGACCCGATCCCAGTCCGGTTCCATGCCCGTAGCCTTGGCGAACCACATCACTGCAGCCAGGTAGCACCGCAGCCACCAACGCATGCGCACCGCTACCATCGCGGCCTCAGCCATTGAGGAGCTCCACTTCGACGTGACCGTGCACGCTATGGGTCACAGGCTCATCGCCGTCCATGCGGATGGGATCCTCGTAATGCCGCACTTCACCGGTGACTGTGTTGGCGTAAACAGCCCGCTTCACCTCCCGCCCGTCCACCAGCACCCTGCGGCGCCCTCGGCCGTCTCCAGGGGTATGAATATGTCCGCTCATCAGAACTCCTCCACTGCCCAGCCGCCGCCGTCGCGCTTGAGCTTGACCTTCACCGCAATGAAGCGGAACGGGTACATGGCGGCGGCAATCTYGATCTTGGCCCTTGCATCGTCCTGCCAATGGCCCTTCACCTCGTGGCACTCCATGACGCCATCGGCTGCCAGGACGGCGAAGTCCGGCGTGAAGAACGTGTTGTCCGCCAGCCGCAGCTTCAGACCCTCGAACCGGTGCCACTGGATCTCGCCGACAGCCTGCTGCGCGCGCAGCCGTTCCGCATAGGCGGTCTCGGTCTTGTTCATGTCGCCGCCCTTCAGCCGGCCCAGGGCCAGCATCCGGCGGTTCATTGCGTCACCGGCTGCCGGTCGGCAGCGATCACCGCTTGGCAGGCCCGGATGTGGTCTTCGGCGTCGGTGACGATTCGAACAGCAGCTCCGACAACCTCTGGACGTAGTTCGGCGCGCGCATCACGTTCGACGGCGCCGGCGGCAGCTTCGGACAGGCGAGCGGTATGGCAGGTGGCGAGGTCGTCGCGCAGGCGGAGATTGCCGCTGCGCAGGCCAGCCACAACAGCAGCAGGGACGGCCTCAGCCGCGGTCCGGTCTTCTTCATGCTTGGCTCCAATGTCAGCCAGCTGCAGCGCCTTGCTCTGCTCGGTGGCGCGGGTTTGATTCACCTGGTCGGCGAATGCCTCAGCGCCGGCGGCGCGTTGATTGGCGGCTACACCTTCAGATCGGTCGCCGCGCCAAGCCCAGCCAGCACCGAACATGGCACCGGACCAAAGCGCGAAGGCGGCGACCGCGATGGCGATCCTGCTCACTCGGAACCTCCTACCCTGATCGTGTCGCTGTCCGGGTCAAATGGCGGCGGCTCCAAGCCGGCTGCGCGCATCAATCCTTCAAGCCGGTAGATATGGCGGATCAAGCGCAGCTCCCTGGCTTCCATCCGCCCAACCCGTTCGCCCAGCCGGGTCACTTCCTCGCGCATCAGCTGGATCACGTTGACCTCGGCCCCTTCCCTGGCGGTCTCTACGAACTGCTTGCGCCACCACAGTGCAACACCACCAGCGCCGACCATCAGACCGCCAACGGCCGTACCGATGGCTTGCCAGTCCACATCGACCCCGGTCACGGAGCCACCGTCCCGCCAGCCTTCCGGTAAGCAGCCAGCAGGTCAGCCAGCCTGTGCTCGTTCTGGCCATAGCCAGCACCAGGCAGGCTTGCCCATATGTTGCTGACTTGCTTGATGGCCTCCGCGATCCTTCCCGCCCGGATCAGCGGCAGAGCGCGGCGCTCGCGGATCTGCTGGAGTGCGATCAGGTCCTGGCTTAGTGGCGAGAAGTCTTTCAGGCCCAGCGTTTTTCGGTAGGCATCGTAGTAGCGGCGCAGCAGCTGGTATCGGCCGGCGGCGGTGGACTGGATACCCAGCTTGGGCAGAGCCACCAAGACTCGGGGGTGATCCGCATAGCCATTGAACAGCTGACCACCGACGATCACGTCGTAGCCACGATCTTTCGTCGGCTGCTTGCCGTTGTCGGTCCCTTCGGACCACGCCAGCATGTCGAGGAAGGCCACGACGTTCACGCCGCCAGCCTGTTGGGGAGTGAGTCGTGCCATGAAATTTCCTAAAAAAAGACCCCGGATAGCCGGGGTCAGAGTGATCTCGCATTTGAGGGCAGCGTTACTCCGCCAACTCCGACAGGAGCTTCATCTTGTTGCCTGCCCGGGTCTGCTCAACTACCAAGTGATAGCCACCGCGTCCTTCGATAATTTGCACCTCGGGCGCGTCGTCGCCCGCAACCTCTTCGAAAGCCTCTTCAATGCCGCGGTAAGGCGTCTTGGCGATCTTCTCGACGTCAAACCAGAGGTACAACTCAGCAAAAGTCACATGGCTTACGCCGTGCAGCCACGCTTTCTCAACTCGACTCAGCAGAGCAGAACGGTGTCTCTTCTCTTTCGGCAATGACATCTGGTGCGCCCTCTAAAATTGAGAACACAGATTAAATTAGAACTTTAGATTAAACAAGATTTTTATTTAGAACCATTGGTCCAATAAAAAAGCCCTCAGCTTGCGCTGAAGGCTTCTATGTCAATGTGCCCGCATTTAACCCCTTGCAGGTGGCACCTGTCAAGAGGTATCGCGCGCGCGTTAGGCAGCGATTTGCAGCCCGACCAGCATCCCGTGCAGACGGTCCTCGCCCCGCCGAACAAGGTCCAGATACGCCTTGACGTGCAGCGCGCGCTCGCCGGCCCTCTCCAGCAGTTGCAGCGCCACTTCAAAGCGCTCCACCTTCTTGCGGCCTCGCCCGCAGTAGTACGCGCGGAGTGTGCAGGCCATCGCCATGTTGTCCTTGGCGATCACGCTCACCAGGTCCTCGATGCGCTGTGCGCGGGTGTCCGTTTCCATCGGCTTGAACCCCTGCGCGCGGCCGGGCATGTCCCCTTGGTAGTCGATCAACACCGCCAGCATGCTCTGCGCATTGCTACCGGGGTGGCCACTGTCACGATGCAGTGCGCATTCGCGTCCCCAATGCTCAAGCTCGCCCCGGACGTATGCGCCGAAGGTGTCGATCTGCATCACGCCACCTCCGGGCCGGCCGGCTCGGTCGCATAGTGCGTGATAGGGCCGTGGTCCTGGGCGCTGTCCGGCCGCCAGCTGCCGAACAGCGGCCGTTGGCTCACCGAATCCCACAGCATCAACCGCGTGCCGTCCTGCGGCGCGTCTCCGATGGGCTTCCAGTCGTGGGCCAATGCCATGCGAATCGCTCGAATCGCGGCGGCCGTCGGAACAATGCCCAGCTGCGGAATCGAAAGATCCATCATCAACTCGGCCGTGACCCCGTCCGGCGCCAGTTCCATGGCCTCGCACAGCAGGCTTCGCGCAGTCCTTTCGAGTTCGCTCATGCCGCCTGCTCCCAGCTGGTAGGAAGGCGCTGCACCTGGCCGCCACGGGCCTCGAACTGCTCCACCGTCTCGGTCTGACCGGCGGCGAACGTGCCCGGCTTCCTGCGCTTGGGTCGGGACACCGTGTTGTGGTCCATCCGCCGTTCCCGGGGCGCGACTTGAGGGTTCAGCCTCGGCGCCAATTTCTTCGTTGTCTTCATGCTGCCGCCCTCAGTTCGTTGATGTAGGTCTGCTGCGCGATCAGCTCGTCGTCCGATCCGAACGCCTTGTGGAATCTCTTGGACCAGTGCAGGGGTGGGCCCCAGCGGGCCACCATTTGCTTCTGGGTCATGTGTTCACTGCGGTAGCGCTGGTGATGCCACTGGCACAGCGCATAGCCGAAGAAATGGCCGCGCCGGATGTTCCCCGACTTGGCGTGGTTGTACTCGCAGCCGTAGACCACGTGCTTCTTCGCCATCAGGCCTTGCGCGTAGCGAACGAGGCACGCCATGCACGGTCCCGTCTTCGCCAGTTCGATGCGCGCTGCCTCTGCCATCGTCGGCGGCGGTGCGTTCGACCACATCAGCGCAGCTCCGGAATCGGGCCGGCATAGCGGGTAATCGGGATCTGCCTGCAGCCGTCGCGCCAGACCGTTGAGCCTCGCGTTGCGTACAGCACCAGCGGCTTGACCCCATAGCCATAGGCCAGATACCAGCCGGCCACCGCCACCGGCTCGGACACAGGGCGCACCTCCAGTTCGACGTGGTCCTGCCTCATGCCGCTGCGTCCTGAGCGGGACCGAACAGCTCGGCGATTTCTGCCAGGCGCTGCTTGGTGCGCTCGTTCGCTTCCGGGCTCGCCTCCACTCGGCCGGCGAGCAGGGCCAGCGGATTGAACGCGGGCGTGGCCGGCGGCAGCGCCAGGTGATCGGCTACCTGCTCGTGCGCCAAGCGGCCAGCGTCCACCGCCAGCTGCAGCGCTGCGGCGCGGGCACTCGCGTCATGGCCCAGCGACGGCTGATAGACGGCGCAGCCACCCACAGCGCGCGCACTCTTCACCAACCGGGCGTACACCTCCAGAAACGCCTGCCGGGCTGCGATCTTGTCGCCCTCCTCGACCAGAGGCAGCGCCGCCGTCCATGCGTCCCTGGTTTGCTCGGTCCATACCACGGTCACCGCCTCGTCAGCGGCCCGGATCGCCACAGCCCACGCTTCGTTCGGTGCCGGGTGCCCGTCGTCAATGCGCTCCATGATCGCGGCCAGGCTCAGCCGGCCCTTTACCTCGCGGCGGCAGGCGGTCAGCGCCTCGGCCAGCACGCGCAGCGGGTAGGAGGCCAGGTCGGTGACCATGTACGCCGCAGCGGTCGGCCGAATCTGCTCGCCCATCACCTCGGCCGTGGCCACCAGCATTTCGACCAGCGTGTCCTGTTCGGCATCACTGAGCATCGGCGTTCCCCTTCAGGCGGCGCAGCAGCGCCTTGGCGTCGTCGGCCGCGTTGGCATTGGCCTGCGTCTGGTCCTGCTGCCGGGCGCTGGTGTCGGTCACCTGCCGCCCGGTCGCCCACTGCGTGCGGTACGCCTCGGCCCCGGCCAGCAACACGCCCAGGTCGTGCATCCGCTTCACGGCATAGTTCTCGTTGACGCTCAGGAACCAGCCGGCCACCAGCGGCGCCTCTTCACGACCCAGGCGTTTCACCAGATCCCGAACGTTGGTGTTGACCTTGGCGTTGCGGACGGGGTCCACACCGTGGCGGATGCGGTAGGCCGCCCGGTAGACAGCCCACGTCGCCTTGCAGGCCAGCTGCATCTGCTCTTCCTGCTCCGCCTTCGTCAGCGGCGCGGCCGACAGGCCCGCCGGAGATGACGGTTCTTCTGACGGTTCATTGGTGGTTATATGACGGTTAGGCGGCACGGGGCGCACCTCCAGACCTGCGCCCGCTGCATCCCCTCCTGCACGGGGCGCATCCCCACCTGCATCGGGCGCACCCCCTGCACGGGGCGCAGCACCTGCGCCCGATGCAGTACCGGTTTTTCCGGTCTTGCGAGTGCCCTTCGATGGCGCTGCGGCCTTGTCGAACTTGGCCGGGGTGACGTTGTAGACAGTGCTGCTGTTGAACCTGCGGTCGCGGGTCAGTAGGCCCACGACTTCCAGATGATCCATGGCGGTGCGGACAGCGCGCGGCGACATGCAGCAGCGCGCGGCGATGGTGCCCACCGCCGGCCAGCACACRCCGTCGTCGTTGGCTTGGTCAGCCAGCGAGATCAACACAGCCTTCTGCGTGACGCTCAGGCCCTGCAGCGGCCAGCACTGCGACATGATGATGGTCGACATGTCAGAGTCCCAGCGTCATGTTCTGGCCCCGGGCCACCGGCCACCAGGTACAGGCACTGCGGCCAGACACTGGGCAAGGCTTCTTCGGGCCCCGCCACACGCGGCCGGTTTCGGCCAGTTCGGGAAGGCGTCGAGCGAGCACGTATCGGCAGATGCCCGTCTCGTTCGCCAGTTCGAGGCTTGTCAGGCCCGGGAAGCGACGCACGGCGGAAGCTGCTGCGGCTTGCTGGTCGCCTTGGATGCCAGTAGCAGCGATGTAGTTGGCTGCCTCGTGGCTGGTGCTGGGATCGGTGGAGCGAGCGGGATGGTTCATAGCACCGCCCTCCCCTTCGCCGCAGCGCGCGCAATGTTGCGCTCCAGACGGTGCGCCATCGTGCGCAGCGAGCGGACCTCGGCCAGCATCAGTCGCGCTTCGTCACTGTCGATCTGTTGATCTGCGATGGCGTCCAACGCGGTGCCCGACAGGGCGCCCATGCTGCGCTGGATCTCCAGCAGCTTGGTCTGCAACGCGGCGATCTCGTCCGACCACCCCCCCTCCGGTGCCGGCGGCACCACATCCACGGCCATGCCGAACTGCCCGGCCAGCGCCTGCATCCAACC
The DNA here is from genome assembly GCF_056397905.1 of Stenotrophomonas sp. 05L414_2. Taxonomy (NCBI): domain Bacteria; kingdom Pseudomonadati; phylum Pseudomonadota; class Gammaproteobacteria; order Lysobacterales; family Lysobacteraceae; genus Stenotrophomonas; species Stenotrophomonas sp. 05L414_2. The sequence continues at coordinate 41,600 of NZ_JBFTOJ010000004.1, read as the reverse complement.
CAGCGCGCGGTCTGCACCGCCCACCTGTTCCTGCATCCACTCGGTCAGCAGTTCGGCGATTTCGATGGTTACCGATTCGCCCTCAAGGCCGCGCAGCTTCGCGCGCAGCGTCTCCGGGTGCATCGACTTGCCCCGGCGCTGTGCCAGGTACGCGGCTGCAGCCTGCACACCGCCCGGCGTCTCGCGCACAGCGTTGTAGAGGGTGTCGAGCCAGCTAAGGGGTGAGGTGCGGCAGGTCATGGGGTCACCTTGGGAGGGACGGTTTTTCAAGGTTTCGGGCTGTGCTCGGGTGGCGCAGGATTGGCGCCATGGAGATCAACAACTCAGGGAAGACGGCCAGGGATGGCCTTTCAGGCGGTGTCGACCGGGCCTATGCGGTTCGCGTCGGGGTCATGGATCACGGGCGCCATGGACGGCGGCGGCTCTTCGATGCCGAGCAAGCGAAGTACCTGCGGAATGCTTGGCACCTGATCCTCTTCCGCCCACGTTTCGACCAGCTCTGTGGGCAACTTCAGAACCTTGGCCAACTGCATGTCGGTGCTCAGGCCAAGCTTCTCGCGCAGCGCGCGCTTACTGATTCGGCCGACGACCGGCCTCGTGACTGCCGCCGAGCATTCCGGCGCGGCTCGTTTTGCGTACAGCTTCAACAACGCCAGAGCTGCGGCCGCTCGAGGCGACTGTGAGCGCCCAGACGCGAGATCGCCGACCGTCGATCCGGCTGAGCCAATCGCCTCGCCGATCTGGGCATACGTCATGCCCCCCGACTGAAGCTCCCCGATGATGCACGCCCATGATTTGTCCATACCGCCCACACTACGGTATTCCGTAGGTTGCAGTCAACGGCATTCCGTTACGGCATTCCGTTCCAATACCAAAATGGAAACCATTGGCAGCAGAATCCGCGCCGAGCGCGAGGCCCAGGGGATTAGCCGTGCCGAACTGGCGAAGTTCGCCGGCATTGCCTCGACAACCCTTTCCAACCTTGAACTCGGCTTGTCGAAGTCCAGCACGGCCCTGCACAAGATCGCCTCCCGCCTAGGCGTCCACGCGGACTGGCTGGAAAGCGGCAAAGGTCCGAAGACCACAGAAGATCGTCCCGTCGCACCGTTCTCGGAGACTGAGACGCCTCCCGGCTATGTTCGCTTCGACTTGTTTGAAGGGAGTGCGGGGATGGGAGCAGGGATGGTCAACCAAGACTACCCGGAGGTAGTGAAGACCATCGAGGTCGCCGAATGGGAGGTGCGCAGGAAGCTCGGCTACCTGCCCCAGCCTGGCCGCATCCAGCTCATCACTGGCCGGGGGCCCTCGATGCGGCCGAAGCTGGAAGACGGCGACATTGTGTGGATCGACACCAGCTGCGACTACTTCGACGGCGACGACTACTACCTCATCAACATAGGTGGCGAGACGCAGATCAAGATGCTGCAGAAGCGCGGCGATGGGCTCTATGTGGTCAGCGTCAACACGGACTTCCCCGCCTATCGGCCAGATCCCGGTGACGTGAGCATTCTCGGCAAGGCCCTGATCCACGCAGGCCTGCGAAAGTTCTAAGTGGCGTCCCAAATTGGGACAAAGAGGGAGCCCCGCCTAGCGGGGGTTTTTTCGTTCCAATGGTCACGCTCCATTCGGTCAAAGATGAACCGAATTCCGTATATTCAGAATCTAGTACGGAATTCCGTTTGACACCTCAATACGGAATTCCGTAGTCTTTCTCCGTCGCCCAACACCACCCCATCCCGGGGCCGGGCGCAGGAGATCACACATGGCCAGCCTGTCCCTCGGCGCCTTCAAGCAACTGCAGCCCACCGCCGCGCCGATGCCAGACGTGGGCGCCGGCATCGTCGCCCTCAGCGTTGGTTGCGTAAGCATCCACCTCGGCCCGGAAGAGGCCGACCAGCTGGCAGTAGAGCTGCAGCGCGCGGTCCTGCAGCTGCGCGGCGAAAGCCAGGACGCCGCCGCATGAGCGCCGTCATCGCCAACCACTCCCCCATACAGCGCGCGGCAGCCGCCGCCGGCATCGTGCGCCGCGCCGCTGGCCGCTGGGGCGTGCGCCCCGAGCTTGTGCGCTACGTGGCCGGTCACGCAGCCGCCGGCGTCCTCCTGCACGGCCAGAGCGTCGCGGGTGCTGTCGCAGAGGCGCGCAGCACAGCGCGCGCCAAAGCGGGAGCCTCCTGATGCGCCACCTGGCCCTGCCCTTCTACTGCGCCGTCATCGTCGGACTGCTGCTGGCGCTGCTCGCGCGCGCCATCTACACCGGAGCCGCGTCGTTCCTCCTGCCCTGCGGCGCCGGTATCGCCTACTTCGCCTGGTGCGGCGTGCGCGACCTCCTGCGCAACTGGCCCGCCTTTCGCAAGGAAATGCGACAGCGCGCGGCGGAACGACAGCGCGCGCCGATGCAGGCCGACGACACCCACTGATCCCCTGCCCTGCGCTCTTCCCTGTAGCTCAGGGAACCCGCGCCGGCCGGGTTCCACCAGCCGGCAATCCATACCAGGAGTCCAGCGTGCGTAACCAGCTCGACATCTTCGACCACGACCCAGCCCGCATGGTCGCCGCCAACCGCGCGGCCGCAGACCACGCGCTGCACGACGTGCAGTTCACCGAAGCCGAGCGGCAAAGCCGCGCTGCCCACTACCTCGGCGAAGCCGAACGCTGGGAAAGCCTGGCCGCGCACAGCACGCGTGCCACCACCGCACGCAAGGAGCAAAACGCATGACTACCGAGATGACCCCCGCCCCCTTGGCGATCGTAAAGCCCGGAGGTTGCATACATTTCGCAACCGTTCCGTATGATCGCGCGCGTGACCTCATCGGCGATGCGTACTGCACCGGCACGCGCGGCATTGGCTACAGCCAGCAAATCATGGAGCCGCAGGACGCAATCCTCTCCATCCCGCCCTCCCCGGCGGATCAGGGGGATGCGATCACTGCGCCCATGATGGAAGCCGCTGCCAATGCGCTCGCCAGGTGGGCGGGGCAAGCGGATGGTAGCAGGTGCATCCATGAGACGCGCTCAGCGCTGGAAGTCGCCATTTTTACCGGCCAGGCGGTGGGCAAATGAGCCGCTCTATTCCAGCGCGCACAGCGCAGCGGCAGCGTCCTGCGCCTGCTGCTTCGCAAGCGTCAGCGCTTCACAAAAGCTGTGCTTCGCATCCGTGGTTCCCTCGGCTACGGGCTTGGTGCAATCGCGCGATCCGATCAGGTGCACTCGCCAACTGCCTTTCCAGTGGCCCGCTGCCGCGCACTGCTCCCCGACCACACTCCATTCAATCAAATACGGACCTACAACCTCGTACATGGCGCACCCCCTCCCTGAGTGACGTTGGCATCCAGGACGGTGAGCACACGTTCCACGGATCGCTATTGTCGGATAAACGCAGGAATGGCGTGAAGCCCTTGTCAGCACCCGTGAACTCGTGCTGCGCCTCACAGTTTGCAGGGCAGCGTCAGGGAGTGGCCGATGGCTGACCAGCTGCTCACCGCTGCCCCAGTCGACCACGGCAGCATCGACGTAGACCTGGCGCACGAGATTGCCGCGTCGATGATCGCCCGACGCGTTGCCCGCGGCTGGTCGAGGCAGACGATCCTCTCCAGCATCGAGTTCGGTCGCACACCATGCCGGCGCGGCTTCTACATGATGAAGGCTGGTGGGATCGCAATCGGGCCGTTTGCGTTCACGTGCTTCAGCGAAATTTCGGGCCGAGGTGGCCTCTTCTCGATTCGCGATCTGCTGCCTCCGCTTTCTGATCGAACGCATGCAGGTGTCGAAGAGCTGCAGCCGTTCCGGGTCGGCGACAAGGTGTGGTCCTGGTACAAGGACGAGCCAAACGCCAACTACGGCCTGCCAGACCTTCCTGGCGACGCGAGCAACTGGCGCCGTAGGCCGCGGCTGTTCACCGTTCGCGGTGTGAGCGGGCCGTTCACCGAACGAGGGTTCTGCGCCGGTCGGCCCCACTACCTCCTGAAGCTGCGCTATCAGGAAGGCCCCTCCGCAGACCACTACAACGCCGGCAATCACGACGTATGCCCGATCAAAGGACGGCCGTGGCAGATGCGCGCCGACGGCGAATACCTGGAGCTGGTGCAGCGTGCAGTGCGTGCAGCAAAGCCGCGCCGGGCTGCATCAGCGCCGGCACCTGTCCCGCCCTTTCCACCACCCCTGCCGGCCCAACTGGACCTGTTCGCATGACCGCCACATCGTTCCCAAGCAGCCCGGCCGCCGTGATTGATGCCACCAAGGCATCGTCGCGGACTGCAGCCATTGTCTCCGAGCTGTGCCATATCGATCCGGCCGGCCCACCGGTGCCCGCCGAGCGCGCCCACGCACTTGGGCATGCACTGAAGGACGAGCTCTACTCGTCCCATGTGGTTCGCTGGGAATACCGCCACAAGGACGACGTTGGCCCCGGTTGTTGGATGCAAGCCGATGCCGCGCAGGTCTGCTACGCAGATACGCGCGGCTTGGTCATCCGCGCCCTGTTCGACAAACCACGCGTGCCGCAGCCGGAGAAGGAACACGTGTTCAAGAACCGCACCTGCACTAGGTGCGGCGACCCCGAAGACTGGGCAGGCCCGGACTGCATGCCATCGGCGCAGCCGGTGGATCCGCGCAGCCGGCTTCCGTTCGATCCGCGCTGGCTGTTACAGCCGCTGCAGTGGCTGATCGACGCCGGACCTATCCCCATCAACAGTTTTGACAGGCGTTTTAGGTCCAAGGAAGCGGCGTTCCTCCGGGACCAACTGAATGCCTACATCGAGGAGTGCGAGAAGCCATGACACAGCGACAGATCAGCCATCCCGAAGGGCTGCCGGCCTGCGCCGCCGGCCACCGCGCGCGCCACATCCACGACATGCGCTGCACCAGCGCCGGCGGTGGCCACCTGGTCGAATGCTGCTGCAGATCGACCGGCAAGAAGCCGGACCCCGATGCAGCGCTGGCCGAGTGGCGGCGGATCAACCGACCAGCGCGGAGCCCGCGCGCCGTGCCGACCGCTCCCGGCAACATCGTGCAGTTCAAGCTCGGTCTGGCCGAGCAGCCACCAAAGCTGCAGCGCGCGGCAGGAGGCAATCATGGCCGCGGCTGAGAAGTTGGAAGAGCTGTTGTCATTGGAACGGGTGCGGCAGGTGACCGGCATGGGCACCACCTTCATATACGGCGAGATCAAGGCCGGCCGCTTCCCGCGCTCAATCCGCATTGGCCGGCGCGCACTGTGGATACAATCCGAGGTGCAGGGCTGGGTTCGGCAGCAAATCGCGCTGAATCGGTCGCTGTAGGTGGATGGGTAAGCGGGCGGGTAGCAATAGCTGAGACAAAGAAAAAGCCCATATTTCTAGGGGCTTTTCGAAAATTCTGGCGGAGAGAGTGGGATTCGAACCCACGGAAGGTTTAACCCTTCGCCGGTTTTCAAGACCGGTGCCTTAAACCGCTCGGCCATCTCTCCGTATCGGCCCAGCCTGCTGGCCGGGCACGCATTCTCGCACGGCCAGGCGATTTGCCCAAGACCGTTGTTCCATCGGAGGCTGGCCTCAGCCCGCGTCCACCGCCAACGCACCCAGCGCACTGGCCTTGATACGCTCCTTGGCCTTCTCGCAGGCGCCACCGCAATCCAGGCGCGAGGCCTCCAGCTGCGGCGGCAGGTGTTCGGCCAGGAAGTCGATGAATACCCGCACCGCCGGCAGCAGGCCGCGACGCGAGGCGAACACGGCATGGCACACGCCCTGGGGCAGCGACCAGTCCGGCAGCACCACTTCCAGCTCGCCGTTGCGCACGGCATCGGCGCAGACGGTTTCCGGCAGCATGGTGATGCCGAAGCCGTCCTTCACCATGCTCTGCAGCAGCGGGAAGTCGAAACCGGCCACGCGCGGCTGCAGGTCCACCCGGCGCACCGCGCCTTCCGGTCCGTGCAGTTCCCAGCGCTGGCGCGCCTCGTCTTCGCTGATGCTGAGGGTTACGTGGTTGGCCAGCTCTTCCGGGTCCTTCGGGCGACCGGCGCGGTCCAAGTACTTCGGGCTGGCCACCAGCAGTTCCTGCACCTGGCCGAAGCTGCGCATCACCAGGCTGCCGTCGTCATCCAGCCGCGAACGCACGCGCAGGGCGACGTCGTAGCCCTCGTTGATGATGTCGACACGGCGGTTGCTGATGTTCAGCTGCAGCCGCACCTTCGGGTACTGCTCGAGGAACTTGGGCAGCAGCTTGGGCAGCTGCATCTGCGCCAGCGACACCGGCACGCTGGCGCGCACCAGGCCGCGCGGCTCGGCGCTGAGGCGGTCCACCACCTCGCGCGCGGCCTGCGCCTCAGCCAGCATGGTCTGGGCGTGGCGGTGCACGCTGGTACCGACGTCGGTGACGGCGAAGCGGCGCGTGGAGCGCTGCAGCAGGCGCACGCCCAGGTCCGTTTCCAGCTGGCTGATACGGCGGCTCAGGCGCGACTTGGGGATGCCCAGTGCGCGCTCGGCGGCGGCGAAACCGCCGTGGTCGACCACCATCGCGAAGTAGTACAGATCATTCAGGTCATGCATACCCGAGTTCCATTGATAGAACAATACGTGGCATTCAACCACCTTTATCCCGTCGATGCAACAACCTATCGTTCTCTCCGTCGGCGGCAAGCCCGCCACCTCTCCCGAACATAGGTACTGCCATGAAGCTTCTGCACATCGACGCCAGCGTGCTTGGCGACAACTCCGTCTCCCGCCACCTGACCGCCGCCGTGGTGGCCCAGTTCAAGCAGCAGATCGACGGCCTGCAGGTTGATTATCGCGATCTTGACGCCAATCCGGTACCGCATCTGCGCAGCGGGTCGCTGGCCAAGACCGACCCGGCCGAGGCCGCTGATGCTGAACAGGTGCTCGAGCAGTTCCTGGCCGCAGACATCGTGGTGATCGGTGCGCCGATGTACAACTTCAGCGTGCCCTCCACCCTGAAGGCCTGGATCGACCGCGTGGCGGTGGCCGGGCGCACCTTCAAGTACACCGAGAACGGCCCGGTGGGCCTGGCCGGTGGCAAGCGGGTGATCGTGGTCAGCAGCCGTGGCGGCATCTACACCGATTCGCCGGCGGATTTCCAGGAGCCCTTCCTGCGCCAGACGTTTGCCTTCTGGGGCATCAACGAAATCGAGTTCGTGCGTGCCGAGGGCATCGCCTATTCGCCGCAGCATCGCGAAGACGCCATTGCCGGTGCACTGGCAGCGCTGCCGTCGCATGAGGCGGCGGAAGTGGCAGCGGCGTAACGCGTTCCAGCGTTCGGCGCCTCTCTCCCTCGTCTGGGCGCTGAACGCGGGCCGGGATTCCCTCCCCCATCCCGGCCCACCCTGGCGGCCCTGCTTTTGCGGGGCCGCTTTTTTTTGCCACCATGAGGCGATGAACTACATCGTGATGGCTGCGCACCGCAGCGAATTTCCGCACCCGATCACCCTGCACCGTGGCCAGGCACTGGTGGTGGGCGATCGTTATGAGGGGCCCGAGGGTTGGGAGGACTGGTTTCTGTGCGAGGCCGAGGGACAGCAGCCGGGGTTCGTGCCGGCGCCGGTGATCGGTCGCGATTCGCAGGGTGGCGCGTTTGCCACGGAGGATTACTGCGCGCGGGAGCTTGATGTGGACCCGGGGCAGCACCTGCGCGGCGTGCGCACGCTCAATGGGTGGGCGTGGTGTGTGCCGGCGGCTGGCGAGGCCGGTTGGGTACCGCTGGAGAAGTTGCGCGTAGCAGGTTGATGGATTGCGTCATCMACGCATGGCGTGGATGCCGCACCGCCTCAGTAGATCCACGCCATGCGTGGATGCGGTGCCGACATGGCCGGCACCCATCAGAAGGCCGCCGGGCATGGCCCGGCGCTACCGGCTGATCAGCCGATGGTTTCGATGCCGCCCATGTACGGGCGCAGGGCTTCAGGCACGGTGATGCTGCCGTCGGCGTTCTGGTAGTTCTCCATCACCGCGATCATTGCGCGGCCGACGGCCACGCCCGAGCCGTTCAGGGTGTGCGCCAGCTCCGGCTTGCCGGTGGCCGGGTTGCGCCAGCGGGCCTGCATGCGGCGGGCCTGGAAGTCACCACAGTTCGAGCACGAAGAAATCTCGCGGTAGGTCTCCTGCGACGGCAGCCAGACTTCCAGGTCGTAGGTCTTGATGGCCGAGAAGCCCATGTCGCCGGTGCACAGCAGCACCTTGCGGTACGGCAGGCCGAGCTTCTCCAGCACCACTTCGGCGCAGCGGGTCATGCGCTGGTGTTCGGCGTCGCTGTCTTCCGGGCGGCAGATCGAAACCAGCTCGACCTTCTCGAACTGATGCTGGCGGATCATGCCGCGCACGTCGCGGCCACCGCTGCCGGCTTCGGAACGGAAGCACAGCGAATGGGCGGTCATGCGCAGCGGCAGGCGCTCGGCGTCGAGGATCTCGTCGCGGGCGATGTTGGTCAGCGAGATTTCCGAGGTCGAGATGAGGTAACGCTTCTGCTCACCCAGCTGGGTGATGAACATGTCCTCTTCGAACTTGGGCAGCTGGCCGGTGCCGTACAGGCTGTCGGCGTTGACGATCACCGGCACGTTGGTTTCCTGATACTCATGCTCGCCGCTGTGCAGGTCGAGCATGAACTGGGCCAGGGCGCGATGCAGGCGGGCGATCGGGCCACGCAGCACGGTGAAGCGCGAACCGGACAGCTTGGCGGCGGTCTCGCCGTCCAGCCACTTGTTGCGGGCGCCCAGTTCGACGTGGTCGAGCACCTTGAAATCGAACTGGCGCGGGGTACCCCAGCGCGACTGCTCGACGTTCTCGCTCTCGTCGGCGCCAGCCGGCACGTCATCGGCGGGAATGTTCGGGATGCCCATGGAGATCGTGTCGATCTTCTCGCGCAGCTCGTCCAGGGCCACTTCCGAGGCCTTCAGCTCATCGGCGAACGCGGCAACCTCGGCCATGATGGCCGAAACGTCTTCGCCCTTGGCCTTGGCCTGGCCGATAGCCTTGGAACGGCTGTTGCGCAGGCTCTGCAGCTCCTGGGTACGCACCTGGATGCGCTTGCGATCGGCCTCCAGYGACTCCAGSSCRGASACGTCGAGCTCGAARCCGCGSSWGGTGCGCAGGCGTTCGGCGAGGTCGGCGGGCTGGTGGCGGAGCAGGGCTGGATCAAGCATGGCAGGCGTCGTGGTGGGTAACAGGAACGGGATTATCGCCTGTTATACGGAATTCTGCCGCCCGGTTCATTCCGGCCGTGGCAGAATCGAGGCATTCCGTACTGGTCTGGTCCATGTCTGCTCCCCGTCCGTCGCCTGCCAAGTCGTTCACCGTGCATATCCCGCGCAACGCCCTGAAGATCGCCGGCATCGCCTTCGGCGTGGGCATCCTGCTGTTCGTGCTGGTCTGGCTGACCGGACGCGACAAGGAATTCTTCCGTGCCGACCCGGCCGCGCAGACGCCGCAGGAAACCGCCCAGGTGGAACCGCTGCCCGAACCACTGGCCGCGGCGGCCGGTTCCAGCGACRTGCCAGACGCCAAGCCGGCCCCGGTGCCGGACGAGGAAGATGCGCCGAAGCTGGTGGAAACCGCCCCGCCCCCGCCACCGGCCACGGTTGAACCCGCTCCGGCCGCGCCGGGTACTGCGGCACCGGCAACCGCCAATGCGCAGCCGATGCCGATTGCCGGCCAGTCGCCGCCGCCGGCCTACCCGGCCGCCGCCCTGCGACGCGGTGAAGCGGGCAGCGTGGTGGTGCGGGTGGAGGTGGACGCCACCGGCTACCCGAACAACGTGACTGTGATCCAGCGCAGCGGTTCGCGCGAGCTGGACCGTGCAGCAACGGACGCGGTGCGTCGCTGGCGCTTCAGCCCGGCAGTCAGCAATGGCCAGCCGGTACCCGGCAGCATTGAAGTGCCGTTCGACTTCAAGCCGCAGTAACTGAACGCTTCCCCGCAGAAAAGCTGAACCTTGCAGGTTGCGTTGACGCAATGCTGACACGCTTCGACGCCGCCTCGGGCAACACTCTGGGCGTCGTTACTGACGTGAGGAGTTTGCGATGACTGCCACCACCCACGAGAACCTTCATTCGCCGCAACTGCAGCAGGACCGCGAGCTCGAGCCGCGCTCGACCTCCCCTTGGCTGTGGCTGGCCCTGATCGTGGCGATGTTCGCTGCGGCACTGGTCTGGCTGCGATTCTCCAGCCATGACGATGTTGCGCCTGCGCCGGTAAGCGAGCGCATGCTGCCGGCCACGGAAACGCCGGTCGCCACCACGCCCACCCCGGCTGCGCGACAGGCCGTGCCCGCGCAGAGCGAGCGCAAGGCAGCCCCCGCCGTACGCAACCGTGAGGCGCGTCCGCTGGCGAGCAACAGCAAGCCCAGCTATCCGGCCGCCGCGCTGCGCAGTGGCGTGCAGGGCAGCGTGGTTGCCAGCTTGAACGTGGATACGCGTGGCAACGTGACCGACGCTGCGATCGTGTCGCGCAGTGGTGAGCGCAGCCGCGACCTGGACCGTGCCGTGCTGAACACCGTGCAGGGCTGGAAGTTCGAGCCGGCCATGCACCAGGGCCGTGCGGTGGCCAGCGTGGTACGCGTGCCGGTGGATTTCCGTACCGAACAGCGTTGATCGCCGGCTGACGCCTGAAATGAAAACGGAGGCCTCGGCCTCCGTTTTTTTGCGCGCGCGTTGGGATTCCGCCGGGCATGGCCCGGCGCTACCGGAACAGGCGCCGAAGGGTAGCGCCGGGCCATGCCCGGCGAGCGCAGCGGCGCCGGGACTACCTCAGGCCAGGTTGAAGCCGGCGCTGCGTGCGAGTCCGTCGAAATCCGGGAAGGACGTTGCAACGTTGGCGATGTCGTTGATGCGCACTTCACCATGGCTGATCTGGCCGGCAATGGCGAAGGCCATTGCGATGCGATGATCACCGTGGCTTTGAATGGTGCCACTGCCCAGCGATACGCCGCCGTGCAGGGTGGCGCCATCTTCGGTTTCGTCCACCTGCATGCCCAGCGCGCGCAGGCCGGTCGCCATCGCGGCCAGGCGATCGGATTCCTTCACCCGCAGTTCGGCGGCGCCGGTCACCACGGTCTGGCCTTCGGCGGCAGCAGCGGCCACGAACAATGCCGGGAACTCGTCGATCATGTCCGGCACCAGCTCCTCGGGAATGCGCGCACCCTTCAGCGGCGCGTAGCGCACCAGCAGATCGGCCACCGCTTCGCCGCCCTGCTCTGCCGGGTTCTGTTCGGTGATGTCCGCGCCCATCAGGCGCAGCGCGTGCAGCAGGCCGGTACGGCGCGGATTGAGGCCGACCTGCTTCAGGCGCAGTTCGGAGCCGGGAATGATGCTGGCCGCGACCAGGAAAAACGCGGCCGAGGAGAAGTCGGCCGGCACCACGATATCGGTCGCGCGCAGGCGCTGGCCACCACGCAGGCGGGCCTTGCCCGGCGAGAACGCGATGTCCASGCCGAACGCGGACAGCATGCGCTCGGTGTAGTCGCGGGTCGGGTGCGGCTCAGTGACGCTGGTTTCGCCGTGCGCGTACAGGCCGGCCAGCAGCACGGCGGACTTGATCTGCGCACTGGCCACCGGCGAGGCAAAGTCGATGCCGTGCAGCGTCTGCCCGCCATGCACGTGCAGCGGCGGCGTGCCGTCTTCCTCGGTGTCGATCTTCGCGCCCATCTGCGACAGCGGACCGGTGACGCGGCGCATCGGACGGCCGGACAACGATTCGTCGCCGACCAGCGTGCAGTCGAAGGCCTGACCGGCCAGCAGGCCGGCCAGCAGGCGCATGCCGGTGCCGGCATTGCCACAGTCGAGCGGTGCGCTGGGTGCCTGCAGGCMATCGATGCCGACGCCGTGCACGACGCGCTGCGACGCACTGGGGGTTTCGATGCGCACGCCCAGCTGGCTGAAGATGCGCGCGGTGGCGCGGGTGTCTTCGCCTTCCAGGAAGCCTTCGATATGCGAGGTGCCATCGGCCAGCGCGGCGAACATCACCGAGCGGTGCGAGACCGACTTGTCGCCGGGAATGGTCAGGCTGCCCTGCAGGGGCTGGCCCTTGCGGGCGATCCAGTGCTGCGCGTTGCTCATCGTTGAATGGTTCCGTAAACGCCGGCTCGCCGGCGGTGCATCAGGGGCGGCGGCCGCAGCCGCCGCAGCAGGGATCAGGGCACGGCTACCGGATAGGAGCCAAGCACCTTGATCTGCGCCGAGTGCGCTTCCAGTTCGGCCAGTGCGGCCTGCATCGGCGCATCGTCGATGTGACCGGCCAGGTCGATGAAGAAGCCGTATTCCCACTTGCCGTGGTGCGAGGGGCGCGACTCGATACGGTTCATGCTGATGCCATGGCGCGCGAACGGGCTGAGCACATCGAACAGCGCGCCGGGCTTGTCATGGATGAACACCAGCACCGAGGTGCGGTCATGGCCGGAGGTCGGGAAGATGTTGCGCCCCACCACCAGGAAACGGGTGGTGTTGTCGGCATCGTTCTGGATCGGCTTGGTGACGACCTTCTTCAGGCCGTACACATGGCCGGCGCTCTCGCCGCCAATGGCCGCGGCATCGTCGGCGTTGCGCGCACGGCGCGCACCTTCGGCGTTGCTGGCCACCGGGATCTTCTCGGCCTTGGGCAGGTTGGCGCGCATCCATGCCGAGGTCTGCATGAACGACTGCGGATGGCCGTAGACGCGCTCGATGTCCTCGATGCGGCCACTGCGCGACATCAGGTACTGCTGCACGCGTAGTTCCACTTCGCCGCAGATCTTCAGGTTGGAAGTGAGGAACATGTCCAGGGTGATCTGGATGGTGCCCTGCCCCGAGTTTTCCACCGGCACCACGCCGAAATCGGCGTTGCCCGCTTCCACTTCCTGGAACACTTCTTCGATGCTGGCCATCGGCAGGCCCAGCGCCGAGCGGCCGAAATGCTTGAGCACGGCCTGCTGGCTGAAGGTACCTTCCGGACCGAGGTAGCCGATCTTCAACGGCTCCTGCTGGGCCAGGCAGGCCGACATGATTTCGCGGTAGACGTGCACCAGCAGCTCATCGCTGAGCGGGCCTTCGTTTCGATCCACCACCATGCGCAGCACCTGCGCCTCGCGCTCGGGGCGGTAGTAGTCGACGGCGGCGGCGAGCTTGCCCTTGGCCTTGCCGACCTGGTGGGCRAACTGTGCGCGTTCGGCGATCAGGCTCTGGATGTCACGGTCGATCTGGTCGATCTTCGAACGCACATCGGCCAGTGCCAGTGGCGCCAGGGTCGGCACCGCGGTTGCCTTCGACTTGCCCTTGGGCTTGGAAGTGGCGCTGTCCTTGGCCGGCTCGGCCTTCTTCGACGCCTTCTTGCTGGGTTTGCTTGCCATCGGAATTCCTTGTTGCGGGGCGCGCACCCGACGATGCGCGCCGTTCATTGCTCAGCCGTGACGCTGCTGGAAATCGGCCATGAAGGCGACCAGCGCCTCGGCCCCGGCCAGCGGCATGGCGTTGTAGAGCGAGGCGCGGATGCCACCGACCACCTTGTGACCCTTCAGCGCCAGCAGGCCGGCGGCCTTGGCATCGGCGACGAAACGGGCATCGAGGTCGGTGTTGGGCAGGAAGAACGGGATGTTCATCCGCGAGCGCGCCGAATGGGCGACCTCGTTGCGATAGAAGCCGCCGGAAGCATCGATGGCGCCGTACACCAGCGCGGCCTTGGCGGCGTTGCGCTTGGCGAACTCGACCACGCCACCTTCGGCCAGCATCCACTTGAACACCAGACCGGCCAGGTACCAGTTCCAGGTGGGCGGGGTGTTGAGCATGGAATCGCGGGCGACGTGCGAGCGGTAATCGAAGATGTCCGCGCGTGGCTGGCCACTACGCTCCAGCAGGTCGCGACGGATGATCATCACCGCGATGCCGACCGGGCCCAGGTTCTTCTGCGCACCGGCATAGATGACACCGTAGCGGCGCACGTCCAGCGGCTCRCTGGCGATGGACGAACTGAAGTCTGCCACCAGCGGCACGTTGCCGGTCTCGGGCACATCACGGAACTCGACGCCGTGGATGGTCTCGTTGGCAGTGATGTGCACGTACGCGGCGTCGGGAGAGAGCTGCCAACCGGCGCGCTCGGGCAGCTGGCGATACCCTTCGGCCTCGCTGCTGGCGGCGATGTTGACGTCCACGTAGGGGCTGGCCTGCTTGACTGCGGTCTTGCCCCAGTGGCCGGTGACCACGTAGTCGGCACGCTGGCCGGGGCTGGCGAAGTTGAGCGGGATCAACGCCTGCTGGGTGGTGGCACCACCGGGCAGGAACAGCACCGCATAGTCCTCGGGAACATCGAGCAGGCGACGCAGGTCGGCCTCGGCCTCGGCGGCCACGGACATGAACTCCGGACCGCGATGGCTCATTTCCACGATGGAGGCACCGCTACCGTGCCAGTCCAGCATTTCCGCCTGCGCCTGGCGCAGGACCGATTCCGGCAACGTTGCAGGGCCGGCACTGAAGTTGAACGCGCGCGTCATGGCACACCTGTGGGGCAAGACCCCTAGTATGCCGCACTGCACCAGCCTTGCGGCCTTGTGGCGCAAGGGAAATTTGGTTGCATCCGTATCCATTGCCGCGGCGGCACTGGTAGTGCCGGCCGCTGGCCGGCAACTGCAATCACCTTGGTTCACCGAGGTTGCCGGCCAGCGGCCGGCACTACCCAAAGCGGGTTGGTCCGGGTGGTAGCGCCGGGCCATGCCCGGCGGAACGAATTCAGCGCGCGCCGAACCAGAGCAGCAGGCTGAGCACGGCTGCCAGCAGCAACGCACTGCCCAGCAGCCACGGCCAGCGCCGCACCCGACGCGGAGCGACCGGTACCACCGGTGCCTGTTCGGCTTCGTCGCTGCCTTCGTCATCGGCCAGTGGCGGCCGCCGGCGCGGGTCATGCGGCACTTCCAGCACGAACCGGTGCTGGCCGTCGAACACGACCTGGTCGCCGGCCTGCAGCCAGCAGTGGCGTACGGCAACGCCGTTGACCCGGGTGCCATCGGCACTGCCCAGGTCGCGCAGCAGTACCCGCTCGCCATGGACTTCCACCCGCGCGTGCTGTTCGGCGAAGGCGGGTTCAYCGATCTCGATGTCGACATCGCTGCCACGGCCGATCACCCGCGCGCGCGCCAGGGGGTAGCTGCGGCCGTGGTGCAGGCCGCCCACACCGCGCAGCAGGCGCTGCTCGTCACCGCTGCCTTCGACGCTGGCTGCCGGCGCCGGTGCCTGCAGCAGGGTGTCGACCTCGCCCTGCAGGACCATTTCCACGCCATCGACGTAGACCGCGTCGCCCGCCCTCAGCAGGGCCATGCGCCGCACCGGGCGACCATTCACATGGATGCCACGGATACCGTTGCCGACCTGCAGCCAGAGGCCGCGGTCGTCCATGCAGAACTGCGCAAGCAGCAGCGCGCCGTTGCCGGCATCACCGAGGCGCACGCTGCCGTTTGCCTGGCGCACGATGCGCTGTACCCCGGGCCGCAGCGGCTGGTCGGGCTGTTGTTGTTGACTGAAGTGAACTAGCAGGTTCTGCACGCGGCGCAGACTAGCAGGTTGGCCGCCCACGAAGAAGAACCTGCGATGAGCGCTTGGCGTGGGCGCCGTCGATGCGCACAATGCTCGCCCTCTCAATTGATCCCCGCCCTGCGCCAGGAGCCTGCATGTCCACCATCGATGTCCGCCACGCCCACACCCTGCCCGACACCCAGGCACGTGAAGCGATCGAGCAGGTTGCCGCCAAGCTGGGCGAACGCTTCGGCCTGAAGTCGTCGTGGGCCGCCGACGTGCTGAATTTCTCCGGCAGTGGCGTGGACGGTGCGATCGAACTGCAGCCGGGCGCGGTGCGGGTCACGGCCAAGCTGGGCTTCCTGCTGTCGGCAATGAAGGGCATGGTGGAAAGCGAGATCCAGCGCGTGTTGAAGGAAAAGCTGGGCTGAACCTGCGCTGCAGCCATCACGGCCCAGCAACGGCGCGCCGCGCTACTCTCGGGGATAGGCCCAACTCCCACGGGGAATGCAATGAACCGTTACGAGAATGACGATCGCCGCGACGACGATGCCGGCTTCGGCGACCAGGCAGAGCGCTTTTCGCGCAAGCTGAGCGATTCGGCACAGCAGGTCTGGCTGGCCGGTCTGGGCGCCCTGGGGCGCGCGCAGGCAGAGGGAGGCCGTTTCTTCGATGGCCTGGTGAAGGAAGGCGAAGCCTGGGAAGCCCGCCGCCGTGAACGCAGCGGCGAGCAGGAACCGGGCTGGCGCGACAACGTCGAGCACTCGCTGGACGAAGCCCGCGAGAAGGCGTCCGGAACCTGGGACAAGGTCAACAAGGCCTTCGATGACCAGGTGCAGGGCGTACTCAAGCGACTGCACGTGCCGACCGCCGATCAGGTGACCGCGCTGGAAGCCCGCATCGATGCCCTGACCGCGCGCCTGGCCAAGCTCGAACACCGTGCCTCCACCGACGTGGATGCTCCCTCGCCGGGCAGCCACCAGTCGCCGGGAAGCACGCCCTGAACCGCCTTTGTTGCAACGCAATAAATTTTCGTTGACAATCGCGTAGAACCCGCCAATCGCTTCGGCTGCCGTTTGTTCCCTCCCCTCACGGCTTCAGGATTGGCGGGTTTTTTCGTGTCTGGCGCGTGCGGATCTGCGGGCTGCATCACGGTTGTTGTCGGGAACACCCTGACGCAATCAACCGGTCGGCCCTTTACACTGTGGGCTTCCGTTTTCGCCCCTTCCGTCGTCGCCCTGCATGCTTCCCTGGATTCTGGCCCTGCTGTCGGCCCTGCTTACCTGCACCCTGGCCACCGTGTACCTGTGGTGGTTCAAGCGTCGACGTACCGAAATGCAACTGGGCCTGCAGGCCTTGGCGGGCATGCACTGGCGTGAGTTTTCCACGCTGATCAAGCGCATGCTGCGCGAGCAGCGCGGCCTGCGTGAACTGCAGGATCCGAGCGAGGAAAGCCGCGAGCCGAGCAGCGATTTCCTGCTCAGCGATGGACCGAACACCTGGCGGGTGTCGTGCAAGCACGGCCTGGCCTATCGCATCGGCACCGCTGCGGTGAACGAACTGGGTGCTGCCGCGCGACTGGCAGGCGCCAAGGGCGGCATGCTGATCACCGAAGGCCGGGTTGAACGCGATGGCATGGGCGCGGCGGAAAAGCAGGCAGTGGAAGTAATCGATGGTCCGCGCCTGTGGCCACTGCTGCAGCCCTACCTGCCGGCCGATGTTGAGACCCGCGTGCGCGCGATCGCCCGCCATGAGGCGCTGCGCCGCATCGCCATTGCCGCACTGGCCTCAGTGACGCTGGGCCTGCTGGTCGGGCTTGGCCTGCAGGGCCTGCGCCCGGAACAGGCGGACCCGATCCCGGCACCGGCCGTTGCACCTGTCGCACCGCCGGCTGCACGTCCTGTGCCGACGCCCGCCGCGCCGGACAGCGCCGCGAATGCGCCCGCTCCCATGGTCGCCGCAGCCGCGCCGCAGAATGGCGACGACACGCGCAGCAATCCCAACCCGGACGCTGCCACGCTGGACCGCTACCAGGCCGAACTGGCCCGCGCGCTGGCGGGTCAATCCGGCATCGCCAGCGGCGTCTGGCTGACCCGGCAGACGCTGGCCATCAACCGCACCGGTGAACTGGAAACGGTGTGGCCACGCGTGTGCCAGGAAGTGCTGCGCTACCCCGCCCTGCGCAACGTGCGCGTGCAGCTCAACGCCCGCCCCGGTGTGGATGAGCCGGTGCGCTGGCGGCAGTGCGCGACGTATTGATAGGCTGAGGCGTGATGGTGCCGAGCTCGGCTGCTCGGCACCACATCCACGCATGGCGTGGATCTACTCACGGCGATTCATTCCCGCTTGGCTGAAAGCGCTCAGGGAAGAAGCCGAGCGTGGGTTCGCCCCTATCGCGCCCCGGGTGCGAAACGGGCGACCAGGTCCCAGGCATCGCCCAGGAACATCTGGCGCACGCGGGTGATCGGCTGTTCGCCGCGCCAGGTCAGGCGCTCGATCACCAGGCAGGCGGTACCGGGCTTCACGTCCAGCAGCCTGGCGGTGGGCGCATCGGCGCCCCAGGCGCTGATGCGGTGCTGGGCGCGCGTCCACGACACGTTCTGCAGCAGCCAGCTGCCCGGCGCGGTGGTGCTGAAATCCACCTCCAGCACCTCGGGCACGCCGACCGGGCTGATCAGGCGATGCTCCAGCGCCAGCGGCCGGCCATCGGCCAGATGCAGGCAGCGCATCGCCAGCAACTGCTCACTGCCGGCCAACTCCACTTCGCCGGCATTGGCTGCCTCGGCCAAGCGCAGTTCACGCTGCAGCAGCCGGTAGCCGTACTGATGTCCGCGCGATCCGACCTCCATTGCGATGTCCGGGATCTCCAGCGCCACCTGCTCCAGGTGCGGTGGCTGTCGAGCCACGAAGGAGCCCGCTCGGCGGCGGCGCTCGATCATGCCGCTCTCGGCCAGCGCCGTCAGCACCTTGTTCACCGTCATCCGCGAGCACCCGTACTGCTCCATCAGTTCGTGCTCGTACGGGATACGGAAGCCCGGCGCCCACTCTCCGCTGAGGATGCGGCTTTCCAGATCGCTGCGGATGCGCTGGTTGAGCGTGGCGGACTTGCTGGCCTTCACGTAGTGGAGTCTCGATGGTGGGAGGCGATCAGCCCAGCACGCCACGCAGGGCAGCGGCGAAGGCGCTGGTGATGGCCTCGCGCTGCAGGTGGCGGCCGTCGGCCACGCACTGGCGGCCATGGCGCCAGACCGATCGCAGCCCGCCATTACGTGCGGCGAACACCCAGCTGTCAAGCCATGCGTCACCGTGTCGCGCCTGCAACGCGGGGTGCGCGGCGTCCAGTTCAACCATGTCTGCGCTGGCACCGACCTGCAGGCCGGCGGCCACACCCAGCGCCTGGGCACCGCCCTGCAGCGCACCCTCGAATAGGAAGCGCCCGGTGCTGCGGCCGGCATCCGGGGCCAACACGTTGCGACCCCGCAGGGTCAGCCGCTGGCCGTATTCCAGCAGGCGCAACTCTTCTGCGGCATCGATCAGCACGTTGGAATCGGAGCCCACGCCGAAGCGCCCGCCCTCGCGCGCGAAGGCCTGCATCGGGAACAGGCCGTCGCCCAGGTTGGCCTCGGTGATCGGGCACAGCCCGGCCACGGCGTTGCTGGCGACCATCTGCGCGCGCTCGTCGTCGGTGATGTGGGTGGCGTGCACCAGGCACCAGCGCGCATCGACCGGGGCATGCTCGTACAGCCACTGCACCGGTCGCCGGCCACTCCACGCCAGGCAGGCCTCGACCTCGCGCACCTGCTCGGCGATATGGATGTGTATCGGGCCATCGGTCAGCGGCAGCAGTGCGCTCAGCTCCTCGCCCGTCACCGCGCGCAGGCTGTGCGGGGCGATGCCSAGCACCGCATCGGGCAGCGTGGCCAGCGCGGTGYGGGCACCATCAAGCAGCTGCGCGAACCCGTCTACGTCATGGATGAGGCGGCGCTGTGCCGGGTTCGGCGGCGCCCCACCGAAATCGGCGTGGGCGTAGAACACCGGCAGCAGGGTCAGGCCGATGCCGGTCTGCGCGGCCGCAGCAGCGATCTGCACACTCATCTCGGCGCGATTGGCGTAGGGGCGGCCATCGGCATCGTGGTGCAGGTAGTGGAAYTCGCCGACACGGGTGAAGCCGCTTTCCAGCATCTCCATGTAGGCCTGGGCGGCGATGGCCTGCACTGCATCCGGGCGCAGATGGGCCAGGAAGCGGTACATCAGTTCACGCCAGCTCCAGAAACTGTCGCCGTCGCCGCCACCGATCTCGGTCAGGCCGGCCATGCCGCGCTGGAAGGCGTGGCTGTGCAGGTTCGGCAGGCCCGGCACCAGGACGCCCACGCGAGTATCGCCTTGCTGCGCAGCCTGCCCACGCGTGACCGCGGCGATGCGCCCGTCCTGCACCTGCAGGCGGACGTCGGCGGCCCAGCCGTCGGCCAGCAGGGCGTGGGCGGCATGGAAGGAGTGCGCGGAACGCGAATCGGACATGGCTGGACAACCCGAATTGGACGCCTATATTGTATAGACATATAAGCACAGCTGCGTTGTGGATGCCATGCACGTCGATACCCTCTGGTCCAACGTCCACCTGATGACCCTTGATGGCGAGGGCCTGGGTGTCCTGCGCGATGCAGTACTGGCCGCCACCGATGGCCGCATCGTGCATGTCGGCCCCGCCGGCAGCGATGCCCATCTGCAGCCGACCACCCGCATCGACGGCGAAGGCCGATGGATCTCGCCCGGTCTGATCGACTGCCACACCCACCTGGTCTACGCCGGCAACCGCGCCAACGAATTCGAGCAGCGCCTGCAGGGCGTGAGCTATGCAGAGATCGCCCGTGCCGGTGGCGGTATCGTCTCTACGGTGCGCGCCACCCGTGCTGCCTCGCCAGAGCAGTTGGCACGCGAGAGCCGCCCGCGCCTGCTGGCGATGCGCGCCGAAGGCGTAACCACCATTGAGATCAAGTCCGGCTACGGCCTGACCCTGCAGGACGAGCGCAAGCAGTTGCAGGTGGCCCGCGCGCTGGGCGAGGAATGCCGGGTGAACGTGGTGCCGACCTTCCTCGGTGCGCACGCGGTGCCGCCCGGTCGCGAGGCGCAGGAATACACCGATGAGGTGTGCGAGGTGATGATTCCGGCCATCGCTGCAGAAGGCCTGGCCGAGGCCGTGGACATCTTCTGCGAGAACATCGCGTTCTCGCCGGCGCAGGCCCGCCAGGTATTCGACGCTGCGCGTGCGCATGGGCTGGCGATCAAGATCCACGCCGAACAACTGAGCAACCAGCATGGCGCCGAACTGGCGGCCGGTTTCGGTGCACTGTCGGCCGACCATATCGAACACCTGGACGACGCCGGCATCGCCGCGATGGCCGCCGCCGGTACCGTCGCCGTGCTGCTGCCGGGCGCGTTCTACTTCACCCGCGATACCACCCTGCCGCCGATCGCCGCGCTGCGTGCGGCCGGCGTGCCGCTGGCACTGGCCACCGACAGCAACCCCGGCACCTCGCCGCTGACCAGCCCGCTGCTGGCAATGAACATGGGCGCCACCCTGTTCCGCCTGACCGTGGACGAGTGCATCGCCGGCTTCACCCGTGAAGCGGCGCGTGCGCTGGGCCATGGCGAGCGCATCGGCCGCCTGGCCGTCGGCATGGACTGCGACCTGGCGATCTGGGACATCGACGCCCCCGCCGACCTGGTCTATCGCATTGGATTCAACCCGCTGCACGCGCGCGTGGTGCGCGGACAGCCCGACCTGCCTGCCTCCTGGAGCAACACATGAGCAACACCCTGGTTCTTCGCCCCGGCCATGTCACCCTCGCCCAGTGGCGGCAGGGGTATCGCGGTGCGCCGCTGTCGCTTGACCCGGCCGCGTTGCCGGCGGTGCGCGCCAGTGCCGCAACGGTGGCTGCCATCGTCGCCAAGGGCGCACCGGTGTATGGCATCAACACCGGTTTCGGCAAGCTGGCCAGCGTGCGCATCGAGCGCGAGGACCTGGCCACCCTGCAGCGGAACATCGTGCTCTCGCATGCCGCGGGCGTGGGCGAGCCGATGCCGGCCAATGTGGTGCGGCTGATGATGGCGTTGAAGCTGGTCAGCCTGGCCCAGGGTGCTTCCGGCGTGCGCGAGGAAACGCTGCTGCTGCTGGAAGCAATGCTGGTGAAGGGCGTGCTGCCGGTGGTGCCGGCGCAGGGCTCGGTCGGTGCCTCGGGCGACCTGGCACCGCTCTCGCATCTGGCCAGCGTGATGATCGGCGTCGGCGAGGCCTTCGTCGGCGAAGAACGCCTGCCCGCCGTGGACGCACTGGCACGCGCCGGCCTGCAGCCGGTGGAACTGGGCGCGAAGGAAGGCCTGGCCCTGCTCAACGGCACCCAGTTCTCCACCGCGTACGCACTGGCCGGCCTGTTTGAGATCGAAACCGTGTTCCAGGCCGCACTGGTCACCGGCGCGCTGTCGGTGGAAGCGGCCAAGGGCTCGGATACGCCGTTCGATCCGCGCATCCACGCGCTGCGTGGCCAGCGTGGGCAGATCGCCACCGCCGCCACCCTGCGCACGCTGATGCAGGATTCGGGCATCCGTGAATCGCACCGCGACAACGACGTGCGGGTGCAGGACCCGTACTGCCTGCGCTGCCAGCCSCAGGTGATGGGCGCGGCGCTGGACRTSCTGCGCCAGGCTGCGACCACGCTGGAAATCGAAGCCAACGGCGTGTCCGACAACCCGCTGGTGTTCACCGACACCGGTGAGGCGCTGTCCGGCGGCAACTTCCACGCCGAGCCGGTGGCCTTCGCCGCCGACATGCTGGCGATGGCTGTGTGCGAAATCGGTTCGATCAGCGAGCGCCGCCTGGCGATGCTGGTCGACCCTGCGCTGTCCGGCCTGCCAGCCTTCCTGACCCCGCGCCCGGGCTTGAACTCCGGCTTCATGATTCCGCAGGTGACCGCCGCTGCGCTGGTCTCGGAAAACAAGCAGCGCGCCTACCCCGCCAGCGTCGATTCGATTCCCACCTCGGCCAACCAGGAAGACCACGTGTCGATGGCCGCGCACGGTGCGCGCCGCCTGATGCAGATGGCCGAGAACGCAGCCAACGTAATCGGTATCGAGCTGCTGGCCGCTGCGCAGGGCTGCGACTTCCATGCGCCGCTGCGCTCCAGCAAGGCGCTGGAAAACGTGCGCGCCACGCTGCGTGCACAGGTGCCGATGTTGCAGGACGACCGCTATTTCCACCCGGACATGGTGATCGCAACCGATCTGGTCCGCAGCGGCGCATTGGCCAAGGGTCTGGCCGAGCTGTTGCCCACGGTCGAACCGCAGGCATGAACGGCCATCCCGAATGGCTGACCGTGCACGAAGGCGACGCGCCGCTGATCGTCAGCTTCCCGCACACCGGCAGCGAGCTGCCGCATGACCTGATCGGCGATTTCCACTCGCCGTGGCTGGCGCGCCGCGATGCCGACTGGTGGGTGCATGAGCTGTACGACTTCGCACGCGGCATGGGCGCGACCACCGTGCGCTCGGCAATCTCGCGTTCGGTGATCGACCTCAACCGCGACCCCAGCGGCGTGTCGCTGTACCCGGGGCAAAACACCACCGGCCTGTGCCCGCTGACCACCTTCGACAACCAGCCGCTGTACCACGCCGGTCGCGAGCCGGACGACGCCGAGATTGCCCGGCGCCGCGACACGTATTTCGCGCCGTACCACAACGCACTGGCCACGCAGATCGCACGCCTGCGTGCACGCCACGGCACCGTGGTGGTGTACGACGCGCATTCGATCCGTTCGCACATCCCGCACCTGTTCGAGGGCGAGTTGCCGCAGTTCAATCTCGGCACCGCCGGGCCGTCCGGTGCACCGGACACCTCCTGCGACAACGCACTGAGCGATGTGGTGGAGAACCTGCTGGCGCTCAGCGGCATGAGCCAGGTGCGCAACGGCCGCTTCAAGGGCGGCTGGATCACCCGCCACTACAGCAGCATTGCCGGTGGTGTGCACAGCCTGCAGATGGAACTGGCCTGCCGCGGCTACATGCACGAACCACTACCCGACCAGGTGGACGAGCACAGCTGGCCCACCCCGCTCGACCCCGAACACGCCGCACCGCTGCGCCACACCCTGGCGCAGGTGCTCAATGCCTGCCTTGAATTCGCTACGAACCGGAGCGCCGCATGACCCGCAACGACCCGTCCCGCACCATTGCCGCACCGACCGGCACCACGCTCACCGCCAAGAGCTGGCTCACCGAAGCGCCGCTGCGCATGCTGATGAACAACCTGCACCCGGACGTGGCCGAGCGGCCGCAGGAGCTGGTGGTGTACGGCGGCATCGGCCGTGCCGCACGCGATTGGGAGAGCTTCGACGCCATCGTCGAAACCCTCAAGCGCCTGGACGACGACCAGACCCTGCTGGTGCAGTCGGGCAAGCCGGTGGGCGTGTTCCGCACCCATGCCGATGCACCGCGCGTGCTGATCGCCAACTCCAACCTGGTGCCGCGTTGGGCCAACTGGGATCACTTCAACGAGCTGGATAAGAAAGGCCTGGCGATGTATGGCCAGATGACCGCCGGCAGCTGGATCTACATCGGCRSMCAGGGCATCGTYCARGGCACCTACGAAACCTTCGTGGAAATGGGCCGCCAGCATTACAACGGCAGCCTGGCCGGCAAGTGGCTGTTCACCGGCGGGCTGGGCGGCATGGGTGGCGCGCAGCCGCTGGCCGCGGTGATGGCCGGCGCCTCGTGCCTGGCGGTGGAATGCCGCAAGAGCAGCATCGAGATGCGCCTGCGCACCGGCTACCTGGATACCTGGACCGATGATCTGGACGAGGCCCTGCGCCTGATCGAAGAATCGTGCACCGCCAAAAAGCCGCTGTCGGTGGGCCTGCTCGGTAACGTTGCCGACGTGCTGGACGAACTGCTGATCCGCGGCGTGAAGCCGGACCTGCTGACCGACCAGACCTCCGCCCACGACCCGGTGAACGGCTACCTGCCGCAGGGCTGGACGGTGGAAGAATGGGATGCCAAGCGCGTGACCGCCCCGAAGGAAGTGGAAAAGGCCGCGCGTGCGTCGATGGCCAACCACATCCGCGCCATGCTCGGTTTCCACTCGCTGGGCGTGCCTACCGTGGATTACGGCAACAACCTGCGGCAGATGGCGCTGGAAGAAGGYGTCGAGGATGCGTTCGAYTTCCCSGGSTTCGTGCCGGCCTACATCCGGCCGCTGTTCTGCCGTGGCATCGGCCCGTTCCGTTGGGCGGCGCTGAGCGGCGACCCGGAAGACATCGCCAAGACCGATGCCAAGGTGAAGGAGCTGATTCCGGACAACCCGCACCTGCACCGCTGGCTGGACATGGCCGCCGAGAAGATCAAGTTCCAGGGCCTGCCGGCGCGCATCTGCTGGGTCGGTCTGGGCGATCGTGATCGACTGGGCCTGGCCTTCAACGAGATGGTGGCCAACGGTGAACTGAAGGCGCCGGTGGTGATCGGCCGCGACCATCTGGACAGCGGCAGCGTGGCCTCGCCGAACCGCGAAACCGAAGCGATGTCCGACGGCTCCGATGCTGTGTCCGACTGGCCGCTGCTGAATGCCCTGCTCAACACCGCCAGTGGCGCGACGTGGGTGTCACTGCACCATGGCGGCGGCGTGGGTATGGGCTTCTCGCAGCACGCCGGCATGGTGATCGTCTGCGATGGCACTGAAGCGGCGGCCAAGCGCATTGCACGCGTGCTGTGGAACGACCCGGCTACCGGCGTGATGCGCCATGCCGATGCGGGGTATGAAATCGCGATTGAGTGCGCGAAGGAGAAGGGTCTGGATCTGCCGGGAATCCTCGGCTGACCCAGCACCCGGGTAGTGCCGGCCGCTGGCCGGCTCTTCCTGATGGCCATCGCTCTGGTGGATGCCGACCTTGGTCGGCACAACCCTCCTGGCTTGACCCTATCCCCCGCCGTGACCAAGATGCGCCATCGCCGCTGACGGATCACCGCGATGTACCGCACGCTCGCTGCTGCATTGCTCTGCGCCCTGTTTGCCACCCCGTTCGCTTCGGCGCGGGATGTTCCGCCAGATCTTGCTTCCCAGCTCAACAGCCAGCTCCAGGCCAATCGCGAACGCTACGGCATCGCCGGCCAGGCGGTACTGGTCGCACACGACGGCAACGTGCTTTACGAGGACGCCAGTGGTGAGCGCGATCCCGCCACCCACGCGCCCGCCACCGTCGACTCCATCTTCGCCGCGCAGTCGATGGCCAAGCTGCTGACCAGCACGCTGGTGATGCAGCTGGTGGACCAGGGCAAGGTGGATCTGGATGCCCCCGTCAGTCGTTATGTGCCGGACCTGCCGACCGCGTGGCAGGCCATCCACGTGCGTGACTTCCTCAACCACAGCTCTGGCATCGGCGAATACTACGACCGCGTGGACAACCGCTGGGTGAGCAAAGGCTACCCGGGCGTGGCACCCGATCTTGCTGCTGCGTTGAAGGTGGCCGGTTCGGCGCCGCTGCAGTTCAGAACCGGCAGCCGCGTGCAGTACACGCAGGCCAACTACCTGGTGCTGACTGCGTTGCTGGAGGCGCAGTACCGCCAGCCCTATCCGGTCATTGCACGCGAACGCATCCTGCAGCCGCTGAAAATGACCAGCACCTCGTGGGGAGCAGCCAGCGTGCCGGCGCAGCGCGCGGCAATGCCGTACATCGGCAAGGACGGCCAGCTGCAGCCGGCCAATGAAGATCCATGGCCGAACTACGGTTGGGGCCACGCCGATCTGCAGACCACCGTGGGCGACATGAACCGTTTCCTGCAGGCACTGGCGACCGGCAAGCTGGTGCGCACTGCCACGCTGGAAGCGCTGTGGCAGCCACAGACACTGACCGGCGGTGGCAGCAACTTCTTCTCCACCGGCTGGGATACGACCCGCAGCGATGGCTACACACAGGTCGGCCACGATGGTGGCACCCGCGTGCGCGCGCGGCTGGCCTACAAGGGCACGCTGGCCAGCGGCTACTGGGTGTTCGTGTACCTGACCAATGGCAGCGCCCGCAGTGCCTGGTCGAGCACGCTGGTGGAAAGCACGATGGCAGTGGCTGCGCCAGGCGAGTTTCCGCATGCAGCACTGTCCGAACGTTTGGTCGGCTATGCCTTGACCGGCGACAGCAGCAGTGAAAGTGATCTGCGTGCGTGGCTGAGCGAAAGCAGTGGCATTGCATCCGACGAACTGGAGCGGGCCATCAATGCAACCGGCTACGCGATCCGCAACAATCTGGGCAACCGGCCCGCGCTGAAGGTCTTCGCCCTCAACGCGGCCCTGTATCCCACCTCGGCCAACGCCTGGGACAGCCTTGCCGAATGCCATGCTGCGCTCGGTAACGCTGAGATGGCCAAAACGCTATACGCCAAATCAAAAGCACTGGTGAAATCCGCTTTGTAGAGTCGAGCCTCTTCTACTGGAATTTGCTGTGGGGCACACCGGAAAACCAATCGGAAGGCTCGACTGAACAATGGCGAGCACGTCGGAGAAAAATGCATGGGACGCAGGCGCAACAGTCTTCTGGATGTCATGGCCACATGGCCGTGGTACATCAACGCAGCGGTGGGCGGGCTCGGCTTCGCCACTCTGCGCTGGTTGTTACCGGCTTGGCGCCAACCTGTCACTGCCCCCACTGGCGACATCCTCCTTCAGGTTCTTGCCCAACCGGTATTTGCCTGGGCCTGGTTGGCGATCTGCATGCTTGCCACCTTGTTTTCCTTGGCTGGCGCCTATAAGCGACGCCAGCTGCTGGATACCCGAACCGGGTTGGAAAGCCTGGCCACGACGGGCTGGCGAAACTTCGAGCTTCTTGTCGGCGAAGCCTTCCGGCGCCAAGGCTATGCAGTCGAAGAAACCGGACTGGGCGGCGCGGACGGTGGCATCGACCTGATCCTGCGACGCAACGGCAAGCGCACGCTGGTGCAATGCAAGCAATGGCGACGGCAGCAGGTAGGCGTGGCGGTCGTGCGCGAGATGTACGGGCTGCTCGCGCACCACAAGGCGGACGCGGCAATGGTTGTCAGCTCGGGCAAGTTCAGCCGTGATGCCCAAGCCTTCGTGGCGGGCAAACCCGTCGCATTGGTGCCCGGCGCCGAGCTACTGCGGATGATCCGCGAAGTGCAGACTCGGCCGATCACCGAACCGTTGGAACGGCTGGAGCCAACCCTGGCAACGCCCACGCAAGCCGCAACTGCCGCGACCTGCCGGAAGTGCGCTGCGCCGCTGGTTGAGCGCAAGAACCGGACTACTGGCGAGTTGTTCCTGGGATGTAGCCGATTCCCGGCCTGCCGGGGGTGACGTACCGCACTCGATCTGTTAACTTTCGCGCCTGTTTTTTGGTTTACAGACTGTCCGCATGCCCTTCCTGCCGCATCGCCCCGCCCCCTCCCTGCTGTCGCTGGCCATCCTGCTTGGCCTGTCCGCCACCGCCCACGCCGCCCCACAGGCCACCACCCTGGACGCGGTGCAGGTCACTGCCGCCGATGCCAGCGCGCAGGCGCGCGAGGCGCTGAAGCGCGTGCCGGGCGCCAGCAACGTGATCGACGTGGCCAAGGCGGACAGCCGCCTGTCCAGCAGCGCCGACGTGTTGGCCTACCAGCCCGGCATCAGCACGCAGTCGCCGGGCAATGAAGGCACCAAGGTGTCGATCCGCGGCTCGGGCATCAACCGCGGCCCAGGTGCACATGCTTCCGGCATTGCGGTGTCGATCGACGGCCTTCCACTGACCGGCCCGGGCGGCACACCTTACGAGCTGCTGGAACCGTTGTGGCTGTCGCGCGTGGAAGTGCTGCGCGGTGCCAACGGCTTCGAACGCGGCGCGCTGGCACTGGGCGGAGCCATCGACTACATCAGCCGCAGCGGTCGCGACTCGGCTGGCGTGCAGCTGCACTACGAAGCYGGCRSMCGCGGCTACCAGAAGCGCGGGATCAGCTGGGGCGGCGCCAGTGGTGACGTCGACTACTTCCTGGCCTATACAGATACCGAATTCGATGGCTACCAGCGCCATGCGGCCGGCGATGGCAAGGGCGCGATGGCCAACATCGGCTGGCAGATCACCCCCGATCTGCAGACCCGCTTCTTCGTGCGCTACCGCGAAACCAACCACGAGACACCCGGGCGCCTGACCCGCGAGCAGATCCGCAATGATCCGCGCGCGGCGAACGCGGCCAACCTGGCCATCGAYGCGCGCCGTCCGCAGCCGGGCAGCACCTGGRTSGGCAAYMTSACCACCYKGCAGATCGACGARGMTTCYTCGCTGCAGGCCGGGCTGGTSTAYCACAMRTACCCGATGGACTTGAACGAGAGCCTGTACCGCCAGCAGCTGGACTACGCCAACCTCAATGCCACGCTGGACTACCGTCGCCGGCACACGCTGTTCGGTTTGGACAGCGAGACCACCATCGGGCTGCGCATTACCCACGACCTGGATGCCGATGTGCGCGAGTCGCTGCGCTTTGCCAACAACGGTTATGCCGCCGGCACCCGCACGCGCGACTTCCGCCACCACGGCACCGACAGCACGCTGCACATCGGCAACAACCTGGCCGTGAATGATCGCCTGCGCGTACAGACCGGTTTTGCGCTGATCAACACCCGCCGCGATGTGCAGGTCACGTGGCCGAGCAGCGGCGGCCGCCTGCGCGACCACGACTGGGACTACGCGCCGCGGCTGGGCTTCACTTGGCAGCAGACGCCGCAGACGCAGTGGTTCGGCAACCTCAGCCGCTCAGTGGAAGCGCCGCACCCGTGGTCGATGATCTGGGGCTCGAACCAGTACTTCGGCGCGGGCAATGGCCCTTCCACCGGCCGCCAGCGTGCGCCGGTGCCGATGCAGAACCAGACCGCCACCACGCTGGAACTGGGCGCACGCGGTGAAGCGGCGCTGGGTCGTTGGGAACTGACCGGCTACTACGCGCACGTGAACCACGAGCTGCTGAGCGTGGAACTGCAGCCGGTGCCGAACCTGTTCATCGCTGAGAACAACGCCAGCCCCACCGTGCACCGTGGCATCGAGGCCGGGTTGGACAGCACCTTGTGGCAGGCTGCACCGGGCCGTCTGTCGTTGCGCCAGGTGTACACCTTCAGCGATTTCCGCTATCGCCACGATGCACGTTTTGGCAGCAACCGCCTGCCCGGCCTGCCGCGCCACGCTTACCAGGCCGAACTGCGCTTCGACCATGCCTCGGGCCTGTATGCCGCACTGAACACCGAGTACGCCTCACGCATCGCGGTGGACTACGCCAACAGCTATTGGGCGGACAGCCACGTCATCTTCGGTAGTCGCATTGGTTACGACGCACCGGGCGGCCGCTGGCAGCTGTGGGCGGAGATGCGCAACATCGCTGACCGCCATTACGCCGCCACCGTCACCCCCGGTTACAACGATGCCGGCAAGGACGTGGCGCGCTCGACGCCCGGCGAAGGCCGCGGCGTGTATGCAGGCGTGCGCTGGCGCTTCGACTGATTCACAAGGGGAGCGCCGGGCATCGCCCGGCGCCCCATGGATCATGCAATGCGCCAGGACGGCAGGCGCTCGCTGCGCCGCCACACGGTTGGCGCGAAACCCATCATCAACAGCCCTGCCAGCCACTTCGGCGACGTGCTGAGCAGTGTAGAGGCCAACGCGGCATCCAGCGGAGCGGCGTCCTCCTGCCACGGGTTATAGCCTAGGTAGATGATGCTGCCCGCCCACCACAGCAGGGCCAGCCCGATGCCCACCAGCAGCAGGGCCATCGTGCGGCAGGTCCAGCGCTGCGAGGTCGTCCCCCATTCGCGGGAAATGGCCACCAGCAGGCCGACCACCAGCAGCGACACCAAGGCCACCAGGCCGATGTCTACCTTGTGCCCGATGCGTTCATAGGTGCAGGCGCGGCACTGCGCCTCTTCGGCGGCCGCATCTGTTGTGGGCGGGGTGGCCGCAGGCCCGGACTGGGCCAGCACCGCGAAGGGCATCAACAGGGCGAACATCGCCACCATCAGCCAACGAACGAACTTCCTGTTCCTGCGTGCAGCGACATCCATGCGCTTCTCCTTGCGTGTGATTGATATTAAACGTCGTGGCAGATCCTGTTACAACGCCTTGAATACCTGCATCAGGCTGACCGCATCCGGCGCCAACTGCTGCGCAAGCCAGCCCAGCCCGGCGAAAAACACCAGCAGGCTCAGCAGCGGCCAGATCGTATGGGACAGGCACAGCCGCCACCACCCCTGTGCCTGCATGCCCTGCATCCGCTTGTACAGACCCCCGGCGATGGCCGCATCCACCAGCAGCTCGGCCATCAGCACCGGCGCAGACCAGACCACCCAGGCACTGGCCACGAGCACTGTAGCCACCAGCGCCATGATGCCGAGAATGGCCAGCAACGGCAGGCCTGCCTCGCCGTCGGCCACGTCCAGCAACGATGCGCTGTCGGCGCTCGCGCTGGAGGACGCTGCGGCTTCGCCCCAGGAGGCGGACGCGCCACCACCGCCGGAATGCCCGCCGCTGCCGGTCCACGGCGATGCCTGGCTGTCACCGCCGCCGGGCGCGGAGCCCAACCCATCGGCCACTGCATCCCAGCGCCACCGGATCCAGACCCACATCAGCAGCAGGAACACGCCATAGGCGATCAGCACGGCCAGCGGATAGCGCAGCAGCATCGCGTCCATGCCTGCCAGGCGCAGCACGTGCGAGGCGAGGAACCCGGCGGCACCGGTCAGCACGACAATCACGGCCATCTGCAGCCGCGGCCAGCCACGATGCTGCAGCTGCCGACGTGCACGCATCGCTTCGCCGCTGCGGCTGCCCGGCATTGAAACGGGCTGGCGTGCGTGTTTCATGCCGCCGCCTTGGTCACCGCCTCGATGCGATGGCCATCTGGATCGATCACGAACGCAGCGTAGTAGCGCTCGCCATAGTCCGGGCGCAGACCGGCAGGTCCGTTGTCCTGGCCTCCGGTGGCCAAGGCCGCATGATGGAACCGATCAACGGCGTCGCGCGAGGTTGCCGTCAACGCCAGATGGAAGCCAGGTCCCGGCGCAACCGCATCGTCGCGCAGCTTCAGGCACAACAGGTCTTCATCCTCGACCAGGCCATAGCCGATCGCAGTGTCGTCTTCGAAAACGCGGCGGTAACCGAGTGCTGCAAGAACGGCATCGTAAAAGCGACCTGCACGCTCGAGATCGCGGACACCCAACGAGAGGTGGTGCAGCATGCAGACATCCTTGCCAGGCACGCGCGGGCTGCGCTGGCCGGATTCTACCCTGCCGTGGCGCCGCGTCTACAGGTCACGTCCCGTCCAGTTTCCGCCGGATCCACGGCAACCGCAGTCCGGTGTGGATCCTATATTCTGGGCAGCCACGGAACGGATCGGCTCCTGCATGCAAGCGTCCCAGTTCACCCGTCCTGTTGCCATCGTCATGTTCCTGCCGATGATCGGCCTGGCAGGCTGGGGGTCGTGGTTCGCGACCTATTGCATGAGTGACGGCTGCCTGGGCGTGTTTGCACTTTGGCTTGGCGCAATGGCGGCCTTGTTCCTGCAGGCCCTGCTGGTCTTGCCTCTGCATGCCTGGGCACTGAAAAGGCAAGGGGCCGATGCGGCCAGCCGCTATGTACGCTGGCTGGTGGCATCCAGTATCGCTGTGATGGTGCCCATGTTTGCCGGGTGGGTCTACATGTTCTTCAAGTGGTCCGCGCGCCGCTCAAGCAGGCGGTGCGGCTGCCTTCAACAACTGCGCAGCCACCTGGTCGAACGGGGCGATGTCCTGCAGTGCGCGGCTCATCGCCACTGCGCCTTCCACACTGGCAATCACCAGGCTGGCCAGGCCGGTCGCCTGGGCAGGCGCGTGCCCATCGGCGACGAACGCCTCAGCCAGGTGCCCCTGCCAGCGGGCAAACACCTCGGCGGCCGCCGCGCGTGGCTGGCTCGGCGTGGCCTCCACCGGCTCCTCGACGGCTGCCGCCAGCACCGGGCAGCCGGCACGAAAACCGGTGCGCAGCAGGCGCTCGCGCCACAGCGCCAGGAACTGCTGCAACCCCTGCACCGCGCCGCCCTTCAGCAGTTCGATCAGCAGCGCCTCCACCTTGTCGCCGGCCATCGTGGTGGCCCGTGCCAACAATTCCTGCTTGCCGCCCGGGAAGTGGTGATACGTGGACCCGAGCGGCGCATCAGCCAGTTTGGTCACTTCGCGGATGCTGGTCGCGTTGAGGCCCACACGCGCGAGCATCTGCGCTGCGGCATCGATCACACGCTGGGGGGCATCGGACGATCGCGGGCTCACGGCCGGCTCCTTGCTAAGACAGTCGTCATAGACTAGCGTATCGACCGCTCTATAACAGTCGTCATAATCATGAATCTCTGGTTCCGCCTGCTCCACCTGCTGCTGTGCAGCCTGTTCCGGCCGAAGCTGGAGGCCCCGTTCGGCGTCTCCCGCCTGCAGTTCCGGGTGCTGCCCAACGACCTGGACAGCAACCTGCACATGACCAACGGCCGCTACTGGAACATCTTCGACCTGGGCCGGCTGGACCTGATCCTGCGCATGGGCCTGGGCAAGGTGGCGCTGCGTGAGAAGTGGGCGCCGATTGTTGGCGCCGGCACCATCCAGTTCCGGCGCGAGCTGAAGCCGTTCCAGCGCTTCACCCTGGAAACGCGACTGGTCGGCTGGGTCGGCACACGCGGCATCATGGAGCAGCGCGTACTGATCGGCCCGGAGCAGAAAACCGCCACGCGTGCACTGCTGATCACCGGCATCTACGACCGCCGCGCACGTCAGTTCGTCGGCATGCCACAGATGATGGAATCGATCGGCGTGGTTGCTCCGCCCTCGCCGGCCCTGAGTGCGGCAGCGGAGGCGCTGCTGGCTGCCGATCTGGCGTTGAAGCAGGACCATGATTGACCCCTGCCACGCGGATCAGGGGGCAGACGCCTCCACCATCATGGGGGTCACGAAGGTGATCTGCGTGCGGCCACCCACATGCAGCACATACTCGAAGGTCTGCCGCATCTGGCTGTACGCGCCACCTTCGGGCGCACCATAGTTGGCGCCGACGCTCACGGTGTGCCGACCGGGCGTCAGTGGCTTGAGCATCAGCCAGTAGCCGTCGGCCGCAGCCAATCTCGAGTCGTCGTCATCCGGATCCATGCGGAAGCAACCTTCGCTCTTCACCCGGTGCAGGCGCACGTCACCCAACGGCTGCCCGTCCAGCAGCACCACAGCGCTGACAAGATGGTCGTTGTTGATCGCCGCGCCGGCCTGCAGCTCCTCGCAGGAGACGTCTTCCCCGGTCTGGTAGCTGGCCATGTTGATGATGGGCAGCAACAGGTGCCTGCCTTCGGGCACCACGCACTGCCTGCGTGGCTGGAAGCGGCCATTGGTTCCTGCCAGGTTCCAGACCGGCCCCTCCTGGCCCAGTTCGCACAGGCGACCATCGGGATCCAGGTAAGGCGCAACCCTCTGCTCGTCAGCCCAGCGCCACCAACGCGCTGTCCATTCGCTCAGGGAAATGCCGGCCACCGCCTCACGTGTGACCGGTGACGCTGCAGGCGCGGCAAGGGCGCTCGCCTGACCTGCAAACATCAGTACCGTGGCCACGCCGGCCAAGCGCAGCCTGCTGCCGATTCCGTTCTGCATTCCCTGCCTCGTCGTCCCTGGCGGCCACCGCCCCCCCCGCCACTACCCCAATCTCAGCGCTTGGGCGCGTTCGCCTGCGCGCGCTTGATCGCCGCCTCGGCCAGCGGTGCCATCAGCGCATAACCCTTCGCCGTCGGATGCACGCCATCGGTTGCCAACTGCGCATCCAGTCCGCCGGCACGGTTGGCCATCGGCGTGTGGTAGTCCAGATAGACCAGCCCGCGCGCATCGGCCTGCCGCTTCAACGCAGCATTCAATGCACGCACCTTGGGCGCAGGTGCTATGCCCGGCATCCACGGGTACTCGCTGACCGGCAACACCGACGCCAGCACCACCGCAATGCCATGCGCTTTGGCCAGATCCAGCATGGCCTGCAGGTTGTCCTCGATCATCGCCTGCGTGGACGGGCCGGTGTTCCCGGCGATGTCATTGGTGCCGGCCAGGATCACCACCACATTCGGGCGCAGCGCCAGCACATCCTGCGAAAAGCGCACCAGCATCTGTGCGGTGGTCTGCCCGCTGATGCCGCGATTGAGGTAACCCTTGCCGGGGAAGAACCTGCTGCTGCCTTCCTTGCCCCAGCCTTCGGTGATCGAATCGCCGAAGAACACCACGCGTGACTGGCCGTCCCGTGGCGCGGGCAATGCAGCATTGGCTGCGCGGTACTTCTGCAGCTGCGGCCAATCGGACAGACGCTGCTGCATGAAGCGCACTTCATCTGGCTGCACCTGCTCCACTGGCTTGGTCAGCAATGGATTGCTGGCCGCCTGCACCAACGCTGGCGTGGCCAGCCCCGCCATGAGCGATCCGGCCAGCAGCCAGGCCAGTGAAGTCCTCCTGCGCATGAGCATCCTCCGTTGTCGACCTGGGCAGTCTAGCGCGGCCTGCCAATGGTCACTTGGCCGATGCAGCCGCCCTTGCCGCCACACCCGTCACCTTCGCCGGCATCCACATGCCCGGCGTCCAGCCACTGGCCTGCAGGATCGCTTTGGCGTCCTTCTGCTGGATCAGCGCGCGCACGGCATCGCGCTTGTTGCCGGCCTGCAGGTAATACGCCTTGGCGATGCGGTAGCCCACCCAGTAACCCAGATCATAGGGCTCCTGCGAACCCGGCGTGTAGTTGTACAGCCAGGGCGTCAGATCGGTGCTGTCCACGTCCAGCGCGAAGGCACTTTCGATATGCACTTCCCTGCCCCGCGTCCAGCCGGCATGCCGGCCATTGCCAACGTTGCCGGAAATCAGCTCGGCGATGAACTCGGCGATCCCCTCGCCCAGCGACTCGCGCAGCACCGTCGCCTGCGGGTCGCCTGCTTCGTACTCGCTCACGCCGGTCTGCTGGATATGCACGTACTCATGCGCGATCACGTGCACGAAGCGGTCCTGCGCGTTGGCGTTCATGAAATCGGCCGCGCACAGTGCTTCCAGGCCGATCACCACGCCATCGGGGTACGTCATGCCCACCGGCTTGCCGCGCCCCACCACGATCGCCACCGGCGGAAACTTCGCCTGCGGATAGATCGCCTGCAGATTGGCGAACACCTGCACCAGTCGCTGCCGCACCGCCGGCAACTCCGCCAGGCAGGCCCGTCCATTGGCGTACAGCGCAGGGTCGCGCGCCATCGCTTCGGCCATGCGCTGGGCGGTCACCCGGCGCAGCTTGGCGAACTGGGCCAGGCTCGGCGTGCCCTGTGCCAGGTACTGCTCAAGCTGGGCCACGCTGGGCTTGCCGCCAGCGGCCTCGTACAGCGCGTAGAAACGGGTGGCATCGGCGGTCAGGATTTCCGGTCCCGGCGCGGCCGCCTGGGCAGTGCCGATCACCCCGCCGAGGGCCAGGGCAAGCAGGCAACGCAATGACACGAACATGGCTCCGTCCTTGGTGGAGTGCACGCGAAGCGCGCAATCTACCACCGCGTCATCGCATGCGCTGCCGTATCGTGCAACGCCCTCCCCTGCTATGCCAGACTCGCGGCGAGCGGCTGCCATGGAAGCAAGGGGAAGACAGGATGATGATCGTTCCAGCCTACTGGGCCGAAGCCCGTCTGCAGGACAGGTACAGGGGCCGCCCGCTGGTGGTACGCCGGTTCGGCTGGTCCGACGACGACCAGGATGCCGCGCAGGCCCATGCCGATGCACGTGCGCGCGAAGCGCTCGATGCCATCCTCAGCGGCCAGGCCGTGCCGCGTCGCGAGCGACGAACCAACTACGGTGTGGAAGGCATCCCGATCCGCGAGCAGATCGTGCAGCGCAGCGATGACGTCATCGTTACCCGCAACAGCTACGGCGCGCTGTGCCTGAACACCCCGGACGTACTGTTTGCGGATATCGACCACGTGTCCACTCCGTCAGGCTGCGCATTGCCGCTGCTCGGTGCGCTGGGGCTTCTGGCGGCCGGTGCGCTGATCGGCGGTGCGCTGGGCAACTTCAACATCGGCCTGGCGGCCGGCGGCATCGCGATGGTGGTGGTCAACCAGATCCTGTCGGGGCGGCGCAATCGACGGCTGGCCCGGTCCGGCGGCGTCGAGGGCATCGCACTGCAGCGCGTGCAGGCATTCGTCGAGCACCACCCCGACTGGCACCTGCGCGCTTACCGCACCCCGGCCGGGCTGCGCATACTGGCGATGCATGCCACGTTCGAACCACAGGATGCGCAGGTGCATGCCTTCTTCAAGGCATTGGGCACCGACACGTTGTATGCACGCATGTGCACGCTGCAGCATTGCTTCCGTGCGCGGCTGACACCCAAACCGTGGCGGCTTGGCATCATCGCGCACATCCGTCCGCCGGTGGCGGCCTGGTCGGCCGAGCAGGCCAGCAACCCCGACCGCCTGGCGTGGATCGCCGAGTACGAAAGAGAAAGCGCCGGCTTCGCCGCATGCGCCTATGTCCGCAGCTTCGGCGATGAGCGCCGCGTGGATGCCAAGGCCGAACGCGTGCGCGACCTGCATGACCGGATGTCGCGTGCGCTGGAGAACCTGCCGCTGGGCTGAGTGCCCGTCGTGCTCAGCGGCCGCCCTGCACGAAGGGTTGGCCCGCCAGCGTGGTTCCCACCTGCAGAGCGACCTGCTGCCCATCCTTGGCGAAGGTGCTACGGCAATTGTTGCCGCCCTTCTGGCAACCCACTTCCGGGAAACCGTCCAACACTTCGGGCGCATCGCGTGGCGGGCTGGCCTGCCATCCTGCGGCATCAAGAAGGCGCTTGGCCTTGCTGTAGGGCATGCCGGCAGTGATGCCCAACGCTGCCAGCTCAGCCGGCAACGGCTGGGCGAATGCAATGCCCGGGACAACGGAAATCGACAGCGATACGGCGAGGATGAAGGCCTTCATGGAGCGAACCCGTAGCGGACATCAGATGCGCAGCGTACCGCAGCTTTGTGGCCGATCCATGCCTGCATCACAGATGGTTACGCAACACCCACAGGGGGATACCTGGCCCGGCTGTGCCCTCGCAGCCCCCCCCCCCCCCTGTTCATGGCCCGGTCGTGCACTTCAATGCCTCCAGCTCAAGCTCCTGTTTCAAGCGATGCTGCAGCCAGGTGCTTTTGAAGCGGGCACGTGTTGCCTCCCCCTCTGGCAGCAACCGGGTCAACGCGTCACTCAGCGCGGGGCGCCACTGATCCGGCGCGAGCGACAGTGATCGCTGATTCACCTGCCCACTAGACAGCTGCTTCCATGGCAACATCAAGGCCTTCTGCGATCTCGACAGAAACACCACGTCAGGCTTGCCCTGGCGCTTCACCGTGACCGACATCACCGGATAATCGTCAGTCCACGCCACCGCGTCCCCCCTGAAGTGCTGCTGCACCCGCTGGTGCAGCCCCTTGACAGTCAACGTCCGACGGGCCCACGCCTGCTGATCGGCGAATGTGCACGATGCCGGCGGCATTGACCGCAGTTTCGGATCCAACTCCAGCATCTCAGCGCGATCAAGGCGGCCCGCAATCAGACTGATCGTGGCCTCCTTGGACAGCGGGGCAGCATCAATAGCCGCTTCGAACGCTTCGAACGCTTCGACCGCAGCAGCCGGCAATATCTGCTTGGGCAATTCCTGGCTTCCCGCCGAATCTGTGACACGAACACGCGTGGTGATTCCACGTACATCGCGCTCGATAAGCCAGTGCTCTGAAACACCTCCCCAACCGGACCAATCGTAGGCCACGTCGATGCGCATGGGCCCATCGGCTGCAGCAGCCATAGCGGCCGGACACAGGGCTACGACGACGAGAAACCAGGCCTTCATGACGCTCCTTGGAAAGCGGATTCTGTGGCACATGCAGCCTTCGTGCATCACAACCGGGCATGGCTCGGTGCTACTGGACGCCTGAACCAGAAAGGCCGCCCCGGAGGGCGGCCTTGCCGGATTACTTCGCGTTCTTCACGTAGGTGTCGAACCAGTTGAGCATTTCCGACACCAGCTGCTCGTTCGATTCCAGCGCGGTGTACCAGTGCGGCTCGTTGGGCAGCATCACCAGGCGGGTGGTACCACCATTGCCGCGGATCGCCTGGTACAGCTTGCGCGACTGGAACGGCTCGGTGCCCGGGTTGGCGTCGTCCTCGCCGTGGACCAGCAGCAGCGGCAGCTTGATCTTGTCGGCGTAGAAGAACGGCGAGGCCTTCAGGTACACATCCTGCGCCTGCCATACCGAGCGACGCTCGTTCTGGAAGCCGAACGGGGTGAAGGTCTTGTTGTACGAGCCACTGGTCGCCACGCCGGCCTTGAACAGGTTGGTGTGGGCGATCAGGTTGGCGGTCATCAGGCCACCATGGCTGTGGCCGGTCACGCCGATACGGTTGCGGTCGACCACGCCCAGCTCCACGGCCTTGTCCACCGCCGCCTTGGCGTCGGCTTCCAGCTGTTCCAGATAGGTGTCGTAGGCGTTCTTCGGGTCACCCACGATCGGGAACGAGGCGTTGTCGATGATCGCGTAGCCGGCCAGCAGCATCAGGCGGTACGGCTGCAGACGGGTGAACGTCTGCTGCGAACCGGAGACCTGCCCGGCCTGTGCGGCATTGGCGAAGTCGGCCGGGTAGGCATACAGGATCGCCGGCACGCGCTGGCCTTCCTTGTAGCCCGGCGGCGTGTACAGGGTGAACGACAGGTCCACGCCATCGGCGCGCTTGTAGGTCACCAGGCGCTTCTGTATCTGCCGCACTTCCGGGCTCGGGTCGACCAGCTTGGTCAACGCAGCAGGCTTGGACTGGAACTGTGCCTCGCCGGCCTTGGCATCGTTGATGCGCTCACCGAGCAGACGCACGAATGCGTTCGGCGGGTCCATCACCGACTGGTGCCAGGTCAGGAAGCGACCCGGCGTGTTGCTGAACCCCAGGAACTGCTCGTACGCATCGGCATCACTGCGGAACAGGCGTTCGGTTTTCAACGTAGCCAGATCGAGCGCATCCAGGAACGGACGGTCGCCCTGCGGCGACGCCCCCTGCCCGCGCAGGAACACGGTGTTGCCCTCCTGGCGCACCACCGGCGCACCGCTGGGCAGGCGCTTGAACACCAGGTTGCCCGGGTTGCCGTACAGCTCATCGCTGGACATGTCCCACAGCAGGCGACCTTCCTTCTTCGGCTGGTCCACATCCACGATGCGGGCCTGCATCCAGTGACGGTTCTCGTCGTTCTCGAACTGGAACGACACGGCCGGGTCGGCCGACCACGCAAATCCCTCGAAGCGCTGTGCAGTGCGGGCGATTTCCACCGGCTTGCCGGTGAACGGGGCCTTCAGCATCAGCACGCGATCGCGATGCGGCACGCTCACCTTCCAGTCGCCCTTGTCCAGCGCTTCGGCATAGACCAGGGTGGCCGGATCGGTGGAGCGCCAGTCGTAACCCCGCGGGCCTTCCGGCACACCGTGTACCGGCACGCGATCGGCCAGCGGCAGGCTGGCCAGAACCGTATTGCGGCCATTGGCCAGGTCCAGCACCGCCACATCATTGGCGAAGCGCTGGTAGGTCACCGCATGCGAGAACGGCGCCTTCAGGGTCTCGGTCAGCACATGCACGCCATCGGGTGCGGCGTTGACGTCGTTGTACAGCGCCGGCTGGCCAACCGGGCGCACGCTGCCGGCAGCGGCATCGACCACCGCCAGCTGCGAGGCACCGTAATAGGCGAACAGCTTTTCGTCGTGCACGCTGGTCAGCGTGTCGCGCGCTTCATAGGTGCTGCTCTCGCCACTGCTGCCCAGCGACTCCTGCGCGTCCGGACCGGTGGGCGTACCGCCGTTGGACGGCGCCGGCCCCTGGTTGGCCGGCACCAGCTTCACCAGCAGGTTCTGGCTGCCGCCCAGCCACTGCACCGTGCTGCCGAAGATGGGGTTCAACTGCACGTTCGGCACCTGCTTCACCTGGCCGGTGGCGGCGTCGCCCACCCACAGCTGCACGCTGGTATCGACGGCATTCTGGAAGGCGAAACGGCTGCCATCGGCCGACCACTGTGCGCCACCTGCGCACCCCTGCGGCAGGTTCACCTTGGTGCTCTTGCCGCTGACGATCTCGACCAGGGTGAAGTCGGCCACACAGGCCGGAATGCCATAGCCGCCGGGCGTGTCGTGGCGGCTGCGGTTCTTCGGTTCCAGGCGCACGCCAGCCAGCTTCAGGTACGGCTGGGCGACGCGGGTGATGGACGGATAGGTCTGTGCGGTGGTCAGCAGCAGGCGCTGGCCGCTGGGGTCGATGTTCGGTGCCGGCGGCGGCGGCGCCTTGAGCACCTTGAGCAGGCGTTCCGGCGGCTTGGCGTAGTCGGCGAAGGCCGGGCCGGCGGCCAGCAGGCCGAGCGTGGCAACGGCAACGGCCGCCGCCAGAGAGGTACGACGGATGAGCATCCTTTTCCCCTGGGGTGTGAGTTGGGTACCCGCACGGCGGGCATGGGCCGAATCTAACACCCCCTGCCCACCGGGAAATGGGCCGGAAGGGCTAGTCGCCCCATCCTGCAAAGCGTGGCCCTGCCTGGCCCGGCCCCTCTGGATGCCCTTCGCCTACTGCCGCGCGTGCAACTCCCAGGTGGACAGATAATCAGGATCGATCACCGTCACCCCGCTGGACCGCAACT
Source organism: Stenotrophomonas sp. 05L414_2 (assembly GCF_056397905.1). NCBI lineage: Bacteria > Pseudomonadati > Pseudomonadota > Gammaproteobacteria > Lysobacterales > Lysobacteraceae > Stenotrophomonas > Stenotrophomonas sp. 05L414_2. The sequence goes on along the minus strand of NZ_JBFTOJ010000004.1, from coordinate 446 downwards.
GGTACTCGCCTGGCGCGGCCGGCAGGTACTGGTCCAGCATGGGCGGCAGGTAGCGCTCATGGCCGTCATCGCCATCGGCCAGCACCAGCCCTTCTTCGGCACTGACCCTCAGCACGGTGCCGGCAAACTGCTCCAGCCCCTGCACCTGGCCATCGCCGCCAAAACGGGTAACGCCCACCAGCACCAGCTTGCCAATCATCTGCGCGGCCTTGGCATCATCCAGATCCAGGGGCGGCAGGGCTCCTCTCGATTCGTTGCTCATCGTGCACCTCGGAAGCCTGCGTGGACATCGTGGACGAGATGCGCGCCCAGTGCTGCGAACGAAGCAGCGCCATGGGGCGACTCGCATGCATGTAGTGGCTCTGCGCATTGCGGGATGCAGAGCCAACCATCGGTGCTCAACTCACGGAAGAATTCTGTCTGAGGCTGCATGAACCGCAGCAACG
>NZ_JBFTOJ010000003.1:0-54943 GCF_056397905.1 Stenotrophomonas sp. 05L414_2 | reverse complement strand
GTCCAGCTCCACCACCACGCCGTCGGCGCGCAGGATCTCCACTTCGTACACGCCATCGTCCAGTTCCACTTCCAGCAGCTGGCCGGGGTGGCGCTTGAGCGCATCGCGCACCACGCCTTCCAGCGGCACGTAGCGGCCTTGCTGCACGGCGCGGCGCGCGACCTGCTGCGCCGGGTCTTGGGCAGGGCCGGCGGCGGTCGGGGCGCTGGCCAGGGCCAGCAGCAGGGACAGGGAGGGCAGGATCGGCACGTGAGTGGCTGGAAGCATGGGAACAAGTGACAGGCGCGAGTGTGCCGCGGCCGACTAACGGTTGGCTAACAGCGCCGGCTAGGCCGCTGTTAACCACGCCGTGCATCGTGGCGTTGCCGGGATGGTCCGRCACCGAACAGGAGAACCCCCATGTTGAAGTCGCTCACCCTCGCTACCGTTGTCGCCCTGGCCGTGGCCCCCGCCGTACAGGCGGCACCGCTGGGCATGGCCCAGGTCGAACAGACCCTGCGCAAGGCCGGCTACACCCAGATCCATGAGATCGAGCGGGATGATGGCCTGTGGGAAGCCGATGTCAGCCGTGCCGACGGTCGCTTCAGCGAGGTGTATGTGGACCCGAAGACCGGCGAGATCTTCGACGAGCACGAYRGSCGTGCRCAGCTGAGYACCGAGCAGGTGCTGGCCAAGGCGCAGTCGCAGGGSCTGCGYGAGATYCATTCGCTGGAACGCGAYGGTGCGACGTGGTCGCTGGAAGCGCGCAATGCCCGCAACCAGAAGGTGGAAGTGCGCCTGAGCGGTCATGACGGCCGCATCCTGCACAGCGAGCGCGATGGCTGGCTGGATTGACGCCTGCTTCGGGAAGGTGTGTCGACCAAGGTCGACACCTACCTGGTAGAGCCGGCCGCTGGCCGGCTGCTGCACGGTGTTTCCGGGATCAGGAGGTACCCGGCCAGCGGCCGGCCCTACCGTGCGCTTACCAGCCGTAAGGCGGCGGGTAATCCCAATAGCCCGGGCCACCACCGTAATACCCACCACCGCCGTACGGCCCGAAGAAGCCCGGGCCCTTGCCTTCGCTCACGTGGATGTTGACGTTGACCCCACGGGTCTTGCCTTCATCGTTGGTGTAGTTCTTGCTGAGATTCAGCGTGGCGGCGTTGTAGTGGGTGTTGCCGTAATTCTTGGCATAGCCGATGCCGGTGGTGAAGCTGCCGGAGACCTTGACCTTGTCGTCCTGCACGTCGGCGATCCTGCCGTCGCCATGCACGCGCGGGCCGGTCTTGTCGCCGTAGAACGTGCCGGGCGGATCCTGTTGCAGCGTCGGATCGTTGAGATAGCGCATAGGCGTCTGCGGCACGGACAGGTCCAGGCCGGACGCCTGCGGCGCGGTGGCGCCGGCGGCGGACTGCGCCAACGCGGTCCCGGGCAGGGCGGCCAAGCACAGCAGCAGGGTCAGGGGGCGGATCATGACGGCACTCCAGCGCAGAGGGGCCGCGCAGCACGCGGCGGTACAGGCCGACGCTAGCAGGCGTTGCTTGAATGATGCCTGTCGGCGCCCGTTTGCGGTAGAGCCAGGCCATGCCTGGCTTCACGCTACAACCGCCCGAACCCGAACAGGTCCTGGAGCGGGTGCCGGCGCCGCTCGATCCGTGCCCGCAGCAGCCCGGCGCCGATCATCGAATAGGTGATGCCATTGCCACCATAGGCCATGGCGAACTGTACCCGTGGCCCCCATTGCGCATGCGGCCCGAAGAACGGCAGGCCGTCAGCGGTCTCGGCAAAGGTGCCCGCCCATGAAAACGCCGGAGTCGGCTGCAGGTGCGGGAACCATTGCAGCAGCTGCTTCATCAGTTTGCGGGCCTTGCTGTCCACCCGGCCATCGCGGCGGGCGGGAATATCGATGGCATCGTCCAGCCCGCCAACCAACAACCTGCGGTCGCCAGTGGCACGCAGGTACAGGTAGGGGCGCGCGCTCTCCCAGACCATCGTGCGCTGCAGCCAGCCCAGCTCGTCGGCGTTGATCGGGTCGGTGATGAAGGCGTAGCTGCTGCGGTTGCGGGCCACGCGCGGGTCCAGCCACTGCTGGTTGGCATAGCCCATCGCCAGCACCACGTGGCGGGCGCGGATCTGCATGCCGGATTCGGTGCGGGCGGTTACGCCGCGCGCAGTGGGAGTGAGGGCATGCAGAACGGTGCGGTCATGCACCGCGCCGCCGCGCCGCTGCAACCGCCGCAGCAGCCCGTAAGTGAAGCAGTAGGGATCAACCCGTGCGGCCTGGCGGGTCAGCAGGGCGCCTCCGGCATCGACGCTGAAACGTTCCTGCAGCGCATCCCGGTCCAGCCAGCGCGCATCCAGGCCGATGCCACGGCGCGCCTCGCCTTCGGCCATCAGCCGCGGTACGTCACGGCGGCGGCTGGCCAGGTACAGGCTGTCCATCTGCTTGAAGTCGACGTCCTTCAGGCCGCGCGCGACCTCGCCCAATGCAGGGATCGCGTCCGCACAGGCCTGGTAGGCCAGCGCCGCAGCGTCCTGGCCATACTGCGAGGCCAGCTCCAGCAGATGGGTATCGATCTCGTACTGCAGCAACGCGGTACTGGCTGCGGTGCTGCCCCAGCCGATGTCACGCTGCTCGACCAGCGCAACGGCGTGGCCATTGGCCGACAGCTCATCGGCGATCAGCGCGCCGGTGATGCCACCACCGACCACCAGCACATCGCACTGCAGATCCTGTTCCAGCGGCGGAAAGGCTTGGATCAGGCCGTTGCGCACCGCCCACCACGGGTAACCACTCTTCAGGTCCATGCGAGGTCAGGCTCAGGCGGTGGGGTGGCCGGTATGCGGGGTCAGGATCAGTTCGGACAGATCGAAGCCCTGCAGGCGCGCGCTGGCCAGATAATGTTCCTGCACGGTGGCATCGAGCCGGGGCTCACGTGCCAGCAGCCACAGGTACTTGCGATCCGGGCTGCCGACCAGGGCAACGCTGTAGTCCGGCGCCACCTGCATCACCCAGTAGTCACCCTTGGCGAAGGGCAGCCAGCGCAGGCCCTTGGGCAGGAAGCTGACTTCCAGCCGCGCGCTGTCGTTGTCGATCGCGCAGGCCTCACCGGTGGCTTCCTCGATCTCGCCGTCCATGCGGCAGCGGTTGGTGACGCCCACGTTGCCGTTGTCGAGCAGCTGGTAATGGGCCGACACATCGGTGCAGCCCTCCGGCTCGTGGCGCATCGGCAGGCGGGCGATCTCGTACCAGGTGCCCAGGTAGCGGGGCAGCTTGAGGTCGGTGACGGTCTTCAGGGGAGGCAGGTCGGTCATTGTCAGGCGTGGCAGGAGAGGACCTCCACGATGCCGAGGACACTGCCACGGGCGGGTGAAGCCGGGGCGAGGGCCATGTCCAGAACATTCCGTCGCCCGGGCGGAGCGCGTGCCGTCATCGGCGCAGCGGTATGCTTCCGCCAGCGCCGCGTTTTTCCGATCCAACCGAAGTGGAGGTGCCGATGTACCAGGTGATCCTGTTGAAGAGTGAAACCCAGTTCGCCCGCGAGCAGTGGCCGCAGGTGGACGATCTGGTGGACTACGAAGGCGTGGCCTACAGCCTGCGCGCCGGGCCGCGCCAGCCGTTGCCGACCGACCACGCCTGGCACCCGATCGCGGTGTATGCGCCGGATGAGATCACCGAGGAAGAATTCCAGGACTGGTACGCGCTGCAGCAGCCGCAGGTGGAAGAGCTGCGCCTGAAGTACTGAGCCGCAACCAGCGGCCAGCGCCTGCGCATCCGCCGTTTACAGTACCTGCCGTATAGTCGCGCGCAGGCGCGGTGGTCCGCGCAAAACGGTGTGGCTGGCTTGTCTTCCTTCTTCCGAACGATCCTGGTGCGTGGCCCCTGGTTGGCCCTGCTGTTGTGCTGCACGCTGCTGCTGGCTGTGCCGGCGCTGGCCCAGGATGACGACCCCACGCCCAAGCAGCAGCTGGCACAGATCGACAGCACGCTGAAGGATGTTGAGCGCAAGCGTGTTGATGCCGAAGCCACCGAAACGCTGGGCACGCTTTCGGAAAATGCGTCACAGGCCAAGCGTGATGCCGAGGCGCTGGAAAAGACCCTGCAGCCGCAGCTGGACCAGCTCAACGAGCAGCTGACGCAGCTGGGCGAGGCGCCCAAGGACACCACTGAACCGCCGGAGCTGGCGGCGCAGCGGCGCACGCTGACGCGCCAGCGCGATGCCCTGGCGGCATCGATTGCCCAAGCCAAGTCCAGTGCCGTCCGTGCGCAGCAGTTGAGTGCGGACATCGACAAGCAGCGCAACGCGCAGCGCACCGAGGAACTGGGGCGCAAGGTCGCCTCGCCACTGTCGCCAACGCTGTGGCGGCAGGTGGCCGACCAGTTGCCGAACGATATCGCCCGCGTCACCCCTTTGGCCCAGCAGGGCCGGGCCGCGCTGACCACGGCCATTGCCACCCATGGCTGGGGCACGTTGCTGCTGGGGCTGGCGGCGGCACTGGTGATGATGTTCCCGCTGCGCCTGTGGCTGCGCGCGCTGGGGCGCCGGTTCGCTGCGTCCGAGCGTGCCCCCGACGGCCGCCTGCGCCGCTCTGGTCTGGCCATGTGGCTGCTGCTGGTGGGCACCCTGCTGCCCGGCTACGCCGTGGTGGTGCTGGTGGCTGCACTGGATGCCATCGGCGCGATTCCGCCGCGCCTGCAGAGCGTGGCCGAAGGCGTACAGGCGGCGACGTTTGCTGCGGCCTTCATTTCCGCGCTCAGCGCCTGCCTGCTGGTGCCCAAGCGGCCTTCGTGGCGGCTGCTGAACCTGGATGACACCGCCGCGCTGAAACTGCGCAAGTACGCCTGGGGTGCCGCGGCACTGGCCTGGCTGAGCACGGTGCTGGTGGCCATCGATCGCGCCACCCGCACCAGCGACGTCACTACGGTGGCGCTGGACGGCGTGATCGCGCTGACCTATCTGGGCCTGATCATGGCCATGCTGGTGACCCTGGCGCGCCTGCATCGGCGCCAGACCGCCGAGGCCGAGGCGAAGCTGGAAGCGCAGGCCGACGGCCAGGGCGCGGCCGTTCCGGTGCGGCGCAGCAGCTGGCTGGTGCTGGCACGTGTGGCTGGCAACATCGCCGTGGTGGCCGCGATCATCGCCACCCTGATGGGCTATGTGAACTTCGCCAAGTTCGTCAACCAGCAGCTGATCGGCGGCAGCATCGTGGTGCTGGCGGCGACGCTGCTGTTCAAGTTCGTCGATGATTTCTCCACCTGGCTGCTCAACGCCGACAGCAAGGTCGGCCAGACCATCCTGCTCAGCACCGGTCTGAGCGTGTCGCGGCTGGAGCAGGCCGGTGTGCTGCTGTCTGCCGTGCTGCGCACGTTCGTGGTGCTGATCGCGCTGCTGGCACTGGCGGCGCCGTTCGGCAACATCGGCTCGGTGGTCGAGCGCGTCGCTTCGCTGGCCAACGGCATTTCCATCGGCGACATCACGCTCAAGCCTGCGCGTATCGCCATCGCCCTGCTGGTGATGCTGGTCGGGTTGGGGCTGACGCAGCTGCTGCAGCGCTGGTTGACCGACACCTACCTGCCCAAGACCGAACTGGACCTGGGCGCGCGCAATTCAATCAGCACGATCACCCGCTACGTGGGCATCATCTTGGTGGCGCTGTGGGCGCTGACCGCCATGGGCCTGAACCTGAAGAACCTGGCGTTGCTGGTCAGTGCGCTGTCGGTAGGTATCGGCTTCGGCCTGCAGGCGATCATCCAGAACTTCGTCTCCGGCCTGATCCTGCTGGCCGAGCGGCCGGTGAAGATCGGTGACTGGGTGAAGCTGGGCGATCAGGAAGGCGACATCCGCCGCATCAACGTGCGCTCCACCGAGATCCAGGTGAGCGACAAGTCCACGCTGATCGTGCCCAACTCGGAACTGATCACCAAGACCATCCGCAACATGACGATGGGCAACAACCAAGGCCGCATCCAGATCCAGTTCGCGGTGCCGGCCAGCACCGATGTCGCGGGACTGCGGCAGGCGCTGCTGGATGCCTACGGTGCCCACAACACGGTGCTGCAGCAGCCGGCGCCGTCGGTGTACATCGACAGCATCGCTGGCGGCCAGATCACCATCAACAGCTTCGCCTACGTGGCCAGCCCGCGGCAGGTGTATGGCACGCGCAGCGATCTGTACTTCAGCCTGCTGCAGATCCTGGCCGAGCGGAACATCCCGCTGTCCACGCCGACCGACATCCACATCACCCGCGATCCGCCGCAGTAAGAGGGTCGGTCTGCGCCCTGCACCCGCCGAAGCGGTAGTGCCGGCCGCTGGCCGGCAACCTCAGGAGCAACAGCCGAAGCTGGTTTCCTGTGGGATGGCGGGGTGGGTCCGGTTGCGGGGGACGCCGTAAACCCGTCATTGGGGGCTTGGCCGCGGCATCCATGCCGCGGACACCCCCGCAACCGGACCCACCCCGCCTTCGACAGATTTCTGCGATCTGGCGGAATTGCATGGCGTGCTCCTGGGGTGTCGACCTTGATCGACACGTAGACCCACGCCATGCGTGGATGCTCTTCAATGAACTATCGAAATATTCGATTTCATGCAGATGGGGTCAGATCCGCTTTCCGTAAGAAAACGGATCTGACCCCGGATTGATTTCCATATCTGACAGAAGTGTCGACCAAGGTCGACACCTACCGACAGCTGCAGGAATCTGTCAGAGGCGGGGAGGTGTGGGTTGGCAGGACCGTTGGCGCCATGGATGGCGCCATCGAGCCCCCAAGGACGGGTTTACGGCGTGTCCTGCCAACCCACACCGCCCCGCCATCCCACGGAACACCAGCTGTTGCTGTTGCTGTTGCTTTGGCTGTTGCCGTTGAGGTTGCCGGCCAGCGGCCGGCACTACTGCTTCGGCAGGTGCAGGGCGCAGCCCTGCCGAACCCCTTTACCCCCGCGGTCGGCCGCGCGAGGGCACAAGTGCGAAGGTATCCACCGCCAGCTTCTCGGCATGGTTCAACCACGCGCGGATTTCCAGATCATCCACTTCGTGGTCGAGCCCGAATGACACGTTGATCTTGCCATCGGCATCAGGCTGCACCCACTGCTGGGCCAGCACCACCTTGCGCTGCGAGGACACCGCTTCGATCCAGAAACCGCGATCCGGGCGCGTGCTCGCCACCAGCTGCAGCATGTACTGGCCGGCGCGGGTACGGCGGCCCTTCTGCGTGATCATGTGCGCCTGGCGCACGCTGGGGCGGGGGCCTTGGAAGGCATCCAGTGGTGCATCCACGTCGATGCCGTTGCGCAGCTGGCCGTCCCGGTACAGCTTGATGCCGTTGTCGCGGTTCACCAGCAGCGCGCACCAGTCGCCGTCGGCCGAGCCATCCTCGAACGCGGTGCAGCGATCGACGTAGGCGAGCGTGTTGTCCGGGTCGGCATCGTCGAACTGGCGCGAGGTGTTTTCCAGGTACACCGATTTCAAGTCCCAGTCCTTGTCGTAYTCCAGCAGCACCGGCGGCTGCACGTGCTGCAGGCCCACCACCACCTGGTCGTCGCCGTCGATCTTCAGCTGCCGCGTCGGCTCACCCAGCCACAGCGAGCGGGCGAAGGCCAGGTACTGCGGATAATCGCGGCCGCCATCGCGGCGTGCCGCGGCGCTGGCACTCGGCGCGCGCTTGTCGTCCAGCAGCGAACGGCCAAAGCCCATCGTCTGCAGGTTCGGATCGAGCAGGCTGAGCAGGGTGGCCCCGGAATCCAGGGTCGAGCCGTCTTCAGCGGCCAGCTGGCGCGGGGCGACGCCATCACCGAGGAACAACAGCAGGTTCTCGCGCTTCTGCTTGGTCAGGATATGGCTGAGGTCATTGGGCATGGCCAGGTGATCGGAGGCGATCACGATCAACGTGTCCTTGCCGTACGGGCTGGCCTGGATGCGTTCGACCAGCTGCGAGATCAGGCGGTCGGTGCACTTGAGCGCATTGAGCATGCCGATGTTGCCGTACTGGCTCTGGTAGCGCTCGCCCTTGCAGGCCACCGGCAGGTGCCCGGCCGGGTGGTGCGTGTCCATGGTCAGCGTGGTCAGCATGAACGGCGCATCCTGTCGCGACAGCTGCTCGAAGCGCTGGTAGGCGGTGTCCAGCAGCACGTCGTCATGCACGCCCCACGCCGAGTAGTGGATACGGCCGATCTTCTTCTGCTGCTTGAACCACGCCAGGTCATGCACTTCATCGAAGCCGTGGCTGGCCAGGAACTGGCCCTTGCCGGCGAACTGGCCGTTGGCACCACCCAGGTAATGGTTGGTGTAGCCCTGCTGCTTGAGATAATCGCCCAGGCACACGGCCTTGGGCAGGAAGCTGCCCATGCGGTCCATGCTGTTCTCATCCCCCTGCGAGGTGGTCAGCGGCACGCCGCACATCGACGACACCAGGCCGGCGATGGTCCAGCCACCGCCTTCGGCCGAGGCCAGGCCGCGTACATCCAGCGACCTGGCCGCCAAGCGGTTGAGATTGGGCATCAGGCCGGGAAACACGGCCTCATCCAGATAGGTGCGCTCCAGGCTCTCGCCGTAGATCCAGACGATGTTGCGTGGGCGCTGCAGGGCCTGCGTGGGCACCTGGTATTCGGGGGCGATACGGGCGAAATCCACCGGGCGCAGCTGCTGATAGAGGCGCTGCCCGTCACGTGCCAATGGACTGATCATGATCGTGGCCACCCACAGCACGGCGAAACCGGCAAACCATGCACCACCGGCTGTGGGGCGGCGCCAACGCTTCACCCGCGTAGCGAACAGCGGCAGCAGCGACACGGCGGCCAGCACGATGAAGCCGGCGATATAGCCCTTGAAGTCGGCGACTCCGGCGCCTTCCATGTCCGCACCCAGGTGGTACAGGGTGGCGGCGTTGAGTCCGTCACCGGACAGCTTGTCGATCAGCCACCAGGCACTGAGCGCCAGCAGCAACAGCGAGAACAAGCCTGCTTTCCACCACACCCACTTTGCGGACGCGAGGAACAACCAGGACAGCAGCAACAGCGACAGCAGCAGAATCCAGAGCATAGGCAGCTTCGGCAGTGACGGGGTGGCGATGGACGTCGTACCGACGCGTGTCCATCCGACCGGCGCTGCTGCAAGCACATCTGCATGACAGGCCGATGACCCGATAGTGCATGCACGAACCTGACTGAAATGTTTGTTGAAATCGAGCGCGCGATATCACGCTGCGAACGTAAATCGAGCGTGAAAACTCACGCTCGATTGCATTAAAAAACTGCATGAATGCACTGTTTTCGCTGATCCACGCCGAGCGTGGATGCGACACTATCGATGCCCGCGTTCCTCGCGCGAACGCGCACGGCGATCGAACAACAATGCGCTGGTCACGATGCCCAGCCCAAGCACCACGCCGATCAACAACAGCACCAGTGCGATGGCGGGATAGCCCAGCACATGCCAGCCGGTGTCGATCTTCATCATCATTGCCGCCGCCATGATCAACGCGGCGCTGATGATGCCGGCGGCTACGCGGTTGGCGATCTTCTGCAGGTTCTCCATCAGCCGCGATTCTTCCAGCCCGGTCACCTTCATCTGCAGGCGGTTCTCGGCCAGCAGCGCCATGATGTCCGACAGCTTGCGCGGCCCGTCGCGCAGCAGTTGCTGCAGCTCCATCGCCTCGCTGGCCAGGTTGGCGGCCGACAGCGATTTTTTCAGGCGCGCGCGCATCACGTGCTGCAGCTGGCGTTCGACGATGCGGCGCGTGTCCAGATCCGGTGCCAGCAGGCGGCATACGGTTTCAAGGTTGAGCAGCGCCTTGCCCAGCAGGCTCAGCTCCGGTGGCGTGCGCAACCCGGATGAGGTGGCGATGCGCACCATGTCCAGCACCACGCGCCCTTCGGAGAAGTTCGCGCTGGCGGCATAGCGTGCGATCAGCTGGCCGGTCTCGCGCAGGTAGCGCTCCTCATCGAATGCCTCCAGCCGCGTGCTGATGCTGATCAGGTCGTCGGCCACTTCCTCGCCGCGGCCATCGACGGCGGCAAACAGGATCTTCAGCAGGCGCTCGCGCAGCCGCGGCGGCATGTGCGCGACCATGCCCAGGTCGAAGATGGCCAAGCGCCCGTCAGGCATCACCCGCAGGTTGCCGGGGTGCGGGTCGGCGTGGATTTCGCCGTGCACGAAGATCTGGTCCAGGTAACCGCGGATCAGCGCCGCCGCCAGCGGGTCCATCGCCTGTTCGGTGCGGCGCACATCGGGAATGGCATCCACGCGCACGCCGGTGGCCAGTTCCATGGTCAGCACGCGATGGCTGCTGTAGTCCCACAGCGGCTGCGGAATCCACAGGCGCCGGAACGGCTTCAAGTGCCGGCCGAAACGCGACAGGTTCTCGGCCTCGGCGTGGTAGTCCAGCTCCTGCATCAGCGTCTTGGCGAATTCGTTGAGCCAGTCGCGCAGGCGCACGCGGCGACCGATCTGGGTCAGATGGTCGGCGGCCAGGGCGAAGCTGCGCAGCACCTCCAGATCCGAACGCAGCTGCGCGGCCACCTCGGGCTTCTGCACTTTCACCGCTACCTCGCGGCCGTCATGCAGTACCGCGCGGTGCACCTGGGCGATCGACGCGCAGCCCAGCGGTTGTGGGTCGAATGCGGCGAACAGCTTGTTCACCGGCGCCCCCAGCTCCTGCTCGACGATGGCGTGGATGCGTTCGACCGGAATCGGCGCCACCTTCTCCTGCATGCGCTCCAGCGCGGTGGCGAACTCCACCGGCACCATGTCCGGGCGGGTCGACAGCATCTGCCCCAGCTTGACGAAGGTGGGCCCCAGCGCTTCCAGGTCACTGACGAACTGCTCCGGATTGCCGTCCGGTGGCACGTCGGTGTGGCTGCCGGCAGCGTCCAGGTTCATGCCGGAGAACACGCCGGAATGGCGGTAGCGCATCAGCAGGCGCAGGATCTGGCTGCGCCGGTTCATGCCTCTGATCAGCGGCGGATTGCCTGTGGCGGTGGACGGATTGCTCAAACGACACTCCTCGAAGACGACGACCCGATGTCCGTGATCCCGCCGCCGGCGGGACCGGATTACGCTTCCAGTGTCCCTGCCGCCCGGTGGGCGCGCGGTGAACCCGCTACCGCAGGTGGCGCCGGATCGGTCAGAATCCGCTCATTCCCTTTACTGGATCCCCCATGGCCGGTGCCAGCCTGTTTGCCCTGCTTGACGATATCGCCTCCCTGCTCGACGACGTCTCGGTGCTGACCAAGGTCGCCGCCAAGAAGACCGCCGGCGTGCTGGGCGACGACCTGGCGCTGAACGCGCAGCAGGTAACCGGCGTCAACGCCAACCGTGAATTGCCGGTGGTGTGGGCGGTGGCCAAGGGCTCGCTGGTGAACAAGGTGATCCTGGTGCCGGCGGCGCTGGCGATCAGTGCGCTGGAAGCCTGGCTGCACAGCCGCGGCTGGAACGTGCCGCTGATCGTGCCGCTGATGATGATCGGCGGCGCCTTCCTGTGCTTCGAGGGCGTGGAGAAGCTGGCGCACCGTTTCCTGCATTCTGCCGATGAGGACGCCGAACACCAGGCCGAGCGGCGCAAGGCGCTGGCCGATGCGCAGGTGGACATGGTCGCGTGGGAAAAGGACAAGGTGAAGGGCGCCATCCGCACCGACTTCATCCTCTCGGCCGAAATCATCGTGCTGTCGCTGGGCGTGGTTGCCACGGCGTCGTTCATCAACCAGGTCAGCACCCTGGTGGTGATCGCGCTGGCGATGACCGTGTTCGTCTACGGGCTGGTCGCCGGCATCGTCAAGCTGGACGACCTGGGCCTGTACCTGTCGCGCAAGGGCGCGGCGCTGGCGGCAGTCGGCCGTGGCCTGCTGGTGTCGGCACCGTGGCTGATGAAGTTCCTGTCGGTGGCCGGTACCGCAGCGATGTTCCTGGTTGGTGGCGGCATCCTGGTGCACAACGTGCCGGCGCTGCACCACGCGGTGCAGGCGCTGGGCGGTGAAGGCCAGTGGGGCTGGCTGGTCAACGCGCTGGGCAACATGGTGGTCGGCATCATCGCCGGTGCCATCGTGCTGGCGGCGGTGACCGGGTTTCAGAAGCTGCGCGGCAAGTAAGCGCCGGCCCGCTGCCCGGAAGAGGCCGACCTTGGTCGGCGGTTTGTTGTCCGCGCGTGCCAACCAAGGTTGGCACCTACCCAGCGGTTTCCGGTGCCTTGCCCGGAAGAGGCCGACCTTGGTCGGCGGTTTGTTGTCCGCACGTGCCAACCAAGGTTGGCACCTACCCGGCGGTTTCCGGCGCCTCGCCCGGTAGAGGCCGACCTTGGTCGGCGGTTTGTTGTCCGCGCGTGCCAACCAAGGTTGGCACCTACCCAGCGGTTTCCGGCGCCTTGCCCGGTAGAGGCCGACCTTGGTCGGCGGTTTGTTGTCCGCGCGTGCCAACCAAGGTTGGCACCTACCCAGCGGTTTCCGGTGCCTTGCCCGGTAGAGGCCGACCTTGGTCGGCGGTTTGTTGCCCGCGCGTGCCAACCAAGGTTGGCGCCTACCCAGCGGTTTCCGGCGCCTTGCCCGGTAGAGGCCGACCTTGGTAGGCGGTTTTATTCCCGCAAGCACCAACCAAGGTTGGCACCCACCCGCGAGCTAGCCCGCGTGTACCCGGTTCTTGCCTTGGCGCTTTGCTGCGTACAGCGCGTCATCGGCGCGCCGCAGCAGCGTATCGGCATCGTCTCCCGGCTGCCATTGCGCCAGGCCCGCGCTGAAATGCACGGGGATGCGCCGCTCCTGCAGGGTCAGCACGCGATGCGCCAGTGAGCGCTGCAGCCGCTGCACCGTGGCCATGCTGTCCGCGCCGGGGGTTTCGGGAAGCACCAGCACGAACTCGTCGCCGCCCAGCCGGGCGATGCCATCAGTGGCACGCAGCAGCAGGCGGCACACCGCCACCAGGTGCTGCAGCAGCGCGTCGCCGCCGGCATGGCCGTGTTCGTCGTTGGTCTGGTGGAAATCATCCAGGTCGATCACCGCCAGTCCGAGCGGCGAGTGGTTGCGTGCGGCGCGGGCCAGCTCGCGCTGCAGCAGTTCATCCAGGCCACGCCGGTTCAGGGCCTGGGTCAACGGATCGATACGCGCCAGATCGCCGGCCGCGCGCAGATCCTGTTCCAGCTGGTTGATGCGCTGTTCGGCGCGTTCCACTTCCTGCCGCGCGCTGGCCAGGTGATCGCGCGCCTGCGCCGCCTGCTGCTGCACTTTGCCGGTGTCCTGCATCACTTCCTGCAGCAGGTGGTTGAGGTCGGCGATGCTGCGCGCCTCGCGCAACTGCAGCGCGTAGCTGCCGATGCGGTCGTGGTATTCACCGGTGCTGGCAGCCATGCCATCCATGCGCTCGATGAACTCGCCCATCAAGCTACGCATGGCCGCTTTCGAATCGTCGATTCCCTGCCGCAGCAGGCCCTGCTTGTAGATCACCTCGCGCAGCTCGGCGCGGGTGCGCTCGACCGATTCGGCTTCCAGCGGTCCGGCCAGCAACTGGCGCACGGCCGCGATCTGGCCCTGCAGCCAACTGCGGTCATCCAGCAACTCGCTGACGTTCTCCAGCAGCAGGGCGAACAACTCAAGCAACAACGCCTGCTGTTCCTGCCAGCTTTCGGCGCGCACGCCGATCTGGTGGCCCAGCTCGCGCGCGCCCTGTTCGATCGGTTCCAGTGCCGCGCCCGGTTGCCATTGGCGCAGGCGTATGGCCAGGGCCTGCGCCTGCTCGCGCAGGTCGGGATCGTGCTGCAGCAGCGCGACCACCGCGCCGCCCAGCAGCAACCGCAGCTGCTCGGACAGGCGCAGGCTGTCGGGCTGGCCATCGGGCGAGTGCTGGTCGATGGTGCGGATGTATTTATCGATCAGCTGCCGCATCGCCCGGCCATAGCGCGGCCAATCGGCACTGGCCTGTGCTGATTGCAGGCGATCACCCATGTCGCCCAGCTCGCCCGGCAGGGTGGCCATGCCATTGGCGAAGGCGGCCAGCAGCGGCTCGGGGGCATCGGCCCCGGCAAACAGCTGCTGCAACGCCACGCTGCTACCGCCCTGCAGTACCACCCGATCGCCGCGCCCGTCATCGACCACCGCGCGCACGCGCGCAGGCGGCCCGATGGCGGTGCCGGGGGCAGGGCGGGGGTCGGGCTGGTCCGTCATGGAACGCATCCTGGGATGGCAGGGGGGCTGGTCACAGCATATCGGCGCAACCGGCGGTGGCTTGAACCGATAGGATGGGCGACAGGATGCCGCAGTGGAGGTGGGTATGCGTGTGATGTTGCTGGGGGYGACGGGACTGGTCGGAGGCCACGCCCTGTCGCAGCTGCTGGCCGACCCCCGCTGCAGCGCCGTGGTCGCGCCCAGCCGTCGCCCGCTGGCTGCGCCGCACGGGAAACTGCACAACCCGGTGCTCGACTTCGCCCGGCTGCCCGATGCGCCGGACTGGGCCCGGGTGGACGCGGTGGTCTGCGCCCTGGGCAGCACCATCGCCCAGGCCGGCAGCCGCGAGGCGTTCCATCGCATCGATCACGACTATCCGCTGGCCTTCGCCCGCCTGGCCCTTGCGCAGGGTGCCCAGGCCTTCGCGCTGAACTCGGCCGCAGGCGCCAACCCGCGTTCGTCGATCTTCTACAGCCGGGTCAAAGGCGAGCTGGAGCGCGACCTGCGCGCGCTGGGTTTCCCGTCGCTGACGCTGGTGCGGCCGGGGCTGATCGGCGGTGAGCGGCAGGAGGTCCGCCGTGGCGAACACTTCGCGCTGCAGGTGCTGGGTGTGCTGGGGCCGGTGTTGCCACGTGCGTGGCGGATCAATCCGGCACCGGAGATTGCCCACGCGCTGGTGGATGCGGCGCTGGCGGCAAAGCCGGGCGAGCACGTGGTGCCGTCGCGCGATCTGGTCGGCTGATGTCCCGCGCGCTGCGCCTGAACCAGCTGCTTCAGGTACTGCGCCGCCATCGCCGGCCGGTGGCCGGGCAGGCGCTGGCCGAGGAACTGGGCATCAGCCTGCGTACGCTTTACCGCGATATTGAAACGCTGCGCGAGCAGGGCGCCGACCTGCGCGGGGAAGCCGGTGTCGGCTACCAGCTGGAACCGGGCGATGTGCTGCCGCCGCTGACCTTGCCACCGGCCGAGATCGACGCGCTGGTGCTTGGCCTGCGCTGGGTGGCGGCACGCACCGAGCCGGCCCTGGCCGAGGCCGCGCGTGATGCCCTGGCGCGCATTGCGCACGTGCTGCCGGCGGCGCGACGCGATGCGCTGCGTGACAGCGGCCTGCGGGTGGGGCCATCGCGAACGACGGCCAAGGTACCCCCGGCGCGGCTGCAGGCCGTGCGCGAAGCGGTGGGCACGCAGCAGCGGCTGCAGTTTGCCTATGAAGATGCGCAGGGCCGGCGTACCGAGCGCGTGGTCTGGCCGTTCGCACTGGGGTACTTCGATGAAGTGCCGATGCTGGCGGCGTGGTGCGAGGGCCGCGAAGACTTCCGTCATTTCCGCCTGGATCGCATTCGCCATGTGCGTGCGTTGGAAGAGCACTACCTGGTGCCACGCGCGACCTTGTTGCGGCGCTGGCAGAAGGCGCAGGGCATCGCTCCGGATTGGCTGGACCGTTCGTGACGAGGTCGAGCTTCCTCGACTGCTTCTGGTCGTTGCTCTGGCTTTGGTAGATGTCGAGCTTGCTCGACGCTCTTGCTCTTCGCTCTCTGCGCTCGGTAGGTGTCGAGCTTGCTCGACGCTCTTGCTCTTCGCGGAGAGCAGTCGAGCAAGCTCGACATCTACCAAAGCCAGAGCAAAGGCAGTCGAGCCTGCTCGACACTGCTGACAGGATCTGTCAGCAGGGCAGGGCCACCATGACCGCTCCCAACCACGGAGCTTTCCCATGTTCAAGCCAAGCACCCTGCTGCAGTACRTGCGCGACGTTGCCACCAGTGCCACCTTCTACAGCGGCATCCTCGGCACGGCACCGGTCGAACAGTCGCCCGGCTTTGCCCTGTTCCTGCTCGGCGATGGCGCCGCGCTCGGCCTGTGGCAGCGCGATGACGTGCAGCCGCCAGTGGATGCGGAGGGCGGTGCAGCCGAGCTGGCGATGGTGGTGGCCAATCCTGATGAAGTGCGGCAGTTGCACGATGCCTGGCGCGCACTCGGTGTGCAGATCGCCCAGGCGCCGGTAACGCTGGAATTCGGGCACACCTTCGTCGGTGTCGACCCCGATGGCCACCGCCTGCGTGTCTACAGCCGCGCCGAGGGCATGGTCGCGCGCGATTGATCCAGGAATTTCGTATAGCAGAGCCCAAGCTCGGCTTGTTTCATGCCTTCATCCACGCATGGCGTGGATCTACTGAAAAGCAGCCGAGCATGGCTGGGCGACATAGTGGAGCAGGCACAAAAAAACGCCGGGCAATGCCCGGCGTTTTTCAACTCATGTGCCAACCAAGGTTGGCACCTACCGGTCAGCTGGCCAGCGCCAGATCGTCCATCATCGCGCGCAGGAAGCGGGCCGCTTCACCGCCGGTGGCGGCGCGGTGGTCGAAGGTCACCGACAGCGGAATGACCTTGTGCGCTTCCACGCCGCCCATCACCGGGGTCATCTGGTGGCGGGCACGGCCGGCACCGACGATGGCCACGCACGGCGGCACCACGACCGGGGTCGCGTAGCGGCCGGCGAACATGCCGAAGTTGGACAGCGAGATGGTGTAGCCGCTTAGTTCCGAGGCCGCGATCGAACGCGCTTCCACCTGCTCGCGCAGACGGTTCACGCCTTCACGGATGCCACGCGCGTCGAGCATGTCGGCGTTGCGCAGGGCCGGCACGAACAGGCCGTCGTCGGTATCCACGGCGATGCCGATGTCCACCTGCGCGTGCAGGGTGCGGGTCAGCGCTTCACCGTCGAACCAGGCGTTCATCGCCGGCACCTTCTGCGCGGCGACCACGATCGAGCGCACCAGGCGCGCGGTGACGTCGTTGCCCGGCAGCCAGGCGTGGATGTCGGCGTCGTCGTTCAGCGTGGTCGGCACGACCTTGCTGTGCGCATCGGCCATGACGCGGGCCATGTTGCGGCGCACGCCCTTCAGCGGTTCCGGCTGGCCCTTGGCGACCACGCCCGGCGGCTGGGTGCGCATCGGCTTGCCGGCAGCAGACAGCGGGGTGCGTGCGTCGGACTGTACCGGTGCGGCCACCTGGGCCGGCGCCGGTGCGGCGGCAGCCGGTGCAGCAACCGCTGCCGGAGCCGCGCCGATCTTCGCACTGCCGTCGGCGGCGGCCTGTTTGACGTCGGCCATGGTCACCGCGCCATCGGCGCCGGTGGCACGTACGCGGCTCAGGTCCACGCCCAGCTTGCGCGCGGTGGCACGCACCGCCGGCACGGCCTTGACGCCGCCCACGGCCAGCGCCTGTTCGGCGTGCACAGCGTTGGAGCTCTGCATCGCGCCGACCACGGTGCCGGCGTCATCACGCTCGGCGGCGGCCGGCTTGGCTTCTTCTGCAGCCACCGGGGCGGCTGCGGTGGGAAGCGGCGGCGGCGTCGGAGCTGCGGCGGCAGCCGGAGCGGCATGGCCGTGGCTGTGGCCGGTGTCCTGACCATCGGCACGCTGCGGCAGGTTCGGGTCCAGCGCGAAGCTGGCCAGCACCGCGCCGGTCGGGATGATGTCGCCGGCAGCGCCGGACAGCTTCAGCACCGTGCCGGAGAACGGCGAGGGCACTTCGACGACGGCCTTGGCGGTCTCCATCGAGACCAGCGGCTCGTCCAGCTTGATCACATCGCCTTCCTTGACGAACCACTCGACGATGGTCGCGTCCGGCAGGCCTTCGCCCAGGTCGGGCAGGTTGAAGTTCTTGGTCTGGCTCATTTGCAGTTCTCTTCCAGCAGTTCCAGTTCGCGGGCAGGCAACCAGCCCGTCGCGCCATTGGCGCGCTCGGACCACCACCACCCGCCGTGTTCGTGATGAAGCTTGACCATCTCGCCGTTCTCCACATCCAGCTCGCGGGCGTCGTAGTCGCGCAGGGCTTCGGCGCGACCATCGTCCAACAGCTGCAACCACGCTACCGGTGCCCATCCGGCGCGCCCATCGCTGGTGCGCACCCAGGCAAACGCCGGCCATTCCTCGTCACGTACACCTACTTCGACGATCTGGCCGGTGCGGAACCGGAGCGGGTTGGGATACTGGCTGCGGTAAGCCCCGAGAAGGCGGGCCCGCATGTCAGCCTGCCGCCACCGCGCGCTTGGCCGCCGCCACGATCCGCTCCACGCTCGGCAGGTACTTCATCTCCAGGCGGAACAGCGGAATGTGGGTGTCGTAACCGGTGACGCGCTCGACCGGAGCCAGCAGGTCGTAGATCGATTCCTCGGCCAGGCGTGCGGCGATTTCCGCGCCGAAGCCCGCGGTCTTCGGGGCCTCCTGCACGATCACGCAGCGGCCGGTCTTGGCCACCGACTCGGCGATGGTGGCAAAGTCCAGCGGACGCAGCGTAGCCACGTCGATGACTTCGGCACTGATGCCTTCGCCGGCCAGCTTGTCGGCCGCTTCCAGCGCTTCCTTCACCTGCGCACCCCAGGTCACCAGGGTCACGTCGGTGCCATCGCGCAGCACGAAGCACACGTCCAGCGGCAGGGCTTCGCCGTCGTTGACGACCACTTCCTTGTACTGGCGGTAGATGCGCTTGGGCTCCATGTAGATCACCGGATCCGGCTCGCGGATCGCGGCCAGCAGCAGGCCATAGGCGCGCTGCGGCGAGGACGGCAGCACCACGCGCAGGCCCGGCACGTTGGTGAAGATCGCTTCGTTGGCCTCGCTGTGGTGCTCCGGCGCACGGATGCCGCCACCCCACGGCACGCGCAGCACCATCGGGCAGTGCAGGCGGCCACGGGTGCGGTAACGCAGGCGCGCGGCGTGGCAGATGATGTGGTCGACCATCGGGTACATGAAGCCATCGAACTGCGCTTCGGCCACCGGCTTCATGCCCTGTGCGGCCAGGCCGATGGTGAGGCCGGCGATGGTGGTTTCATCCAGCGGGGTGTCGAGGATGCGGTCGGCGCCGAAGCGCTGCTGCAGGCCGGCGGTGGCGCGGAACACGCCGCCGTTGACGCCCACGTCTTCGCCCAGCACCAGCACCGACTTGTCGTGCTCCAGCTCCCAGGCCAGCGCCTGGGTGATGGCTTCGATGAGGGTGATCGGGGTGTCGGTCATGTTCTGTTCTCCGCGCGCGACGGCAGCGCTGTCGGCGGCGTTGGTGTGCGCGCTGGACGCGCCGTTCTTGATCTCATCCATGGCGCTGCTCCAGGGCGATCGCCTGGGCACGCTGGGCCAGCAGGTCCTGCGGCGGGTCGGCATAGAGGAAATCGAACATCGCCTCGACCGGCTGCACCGGCGTGTTGAGGTACAGGTTCACTTCCTCGTCCACGCGCTTGCCGCACTCGGCGGTCCAGGCAGCTTCTTCTTCCTCGCTCCAGACACCGGCGTTGGTCAGGTACTTGCGCAGGCGCAGCATCGGCTCGCGCTGCCAGGCATCCTTCACTTCGGCGTCGTCGCGGTAGCGACGGGCGTCATCGGCGGTGGTGTGGTCGGACAGGCGGTAGGTCATCAGTTCCAGCACGGTGCCGCCGTCGCCGGCCAGCGCACGCTCGCGCGCCTGCAGCATGGCGGCCATCACCGCGATCAGGTCGTTGCCGTCCACCTGCAGGCAGTGCAGGCCGCCGGCCAGGCCCTTCTGTGCCAGCGTCTCGGCACCGGTCTGCGCCGAACGCGGGACCGAGATGGCCCAGCCGTTGTTGACGATGCACAGGATCAGCGGCAGCTTGTAGGCACCGGCCGAATTCAAGGCCGCGTAGAAGTCGGTCTTGGAACTGCCACCGTCGCCGCATACGGCCACCGCGATCTGCGGTTCCTTGTTGAGCTTGAACTTCAGCGCAGCGCCTGCGGCGTGCAGGCACTGGGTGGAAATCGGCACGCAGAACGGGAAGTCCTTGGCGGCATTGCCACCGTAGTCGTTGCCGCGCTCGTCGCCGCCCCAGTACATCAGCACGTCGTGCGGGCGCACGCCACGCATGAACATCGCGCCGTACTCGCGGTAGGACGGTGCGAACACGTCGTCCTTCTGCATCGAGGCGCCGATGCCCACATGCGCGGCTTCGTGGCCGAGGCATGCGGCGTAGGTGCCCAGCTTGCCGGTGCGCTGCAGCGCGATCGACTTGCCGTCGAACACGCGCACGAACAGCATCTGCTTGAACATCGGCAGCAACGCGCGTGGGTCGCGCAGGGCTTCGGGCAGGTCATCGCGGACGAGCGTGCCGTCCGTGTCCAGATACTGCAGGTATTCGATCTTGAACTCAGCGGCAACCGTCATTGCGTACTGCACCTTCGACAGAGAAGTTACAAATGATATGAATCGCCATGTTAAGGAATGYGTACGAAAAAGCCGTCCTGCGGCGCAGCACGGCCCACCGGCCTTTGTACCCCCTTCCGGGCGCATGATGCCAATAACTTCAACGTATTCAGCCATTGCTGCAAAGCATCACAAGCGACGCYGGGCTGAGCGCCAGTAGAACGGCGCAAACGGTTCCACGCGCAACCACCGTTCCACAGCCCTACCGCACGCCCCGGTACGGTCATCACGGCTGCCAGCGCGGCGGCAACGCGCTACCCTTGCCGCCCCCGATCTGGTCCCGCCCATGTCCGTCGACAACAACCAACGCGATCTCGAAGCCGGTATCCACACCGATCTGCAGGGGCGGCTGACCTACGGCGGCTACCTGCGGCTGGACCAGCTGCTCAGCGCGCAGCAGCCGCTGTCCAACCCGCCGCATCACGACGAGATGCTCTTCATCATCCAGCACCAGACCTCCGAGCTGTGGCTGAAGCTGCTGGGCCACGAGCTGGGTGCGGCGATCGGCTTCCTGCAGCGCGATGAGGTCTGGCAGTGCCGCAAGGTGCTGGCGCGCAGCAAGCAGGTGCTGCGCCAGCTGACCGAGCAGTGGTCGGTGCTGGAAACGCTCACCCCGTCCGAGTACATGGGCTTCCGCGACGTGCTGGGCCCGTCCTCGGGCTTCCAGTCGCTGCAGTACCGCTACATCGAGTTCCTGCTGGGCAACAAGAACGCGCAGATGCTGCAGGTGTTCGAGCACGACACGGCCGGGCAGGCGCAGCTGCGCACCGTGCTGGAGGCGCCGAGCCTGTACGAGGAATTCCTGAAGTACCTGGCCCGCTTCGGCCACGCCGTGCCGGCGGTGTACGAGGCGCACGACTGGACCCAGCCACACGTGGCCGACGACAGCCTGCAGCCGGTCTTCGAACGCATCTACCAGGACACCGACCGCTACTGGCGCGAGTACGCGCTGTGCGAGGACCTGGTGGACCTGGAAACGGCCTTCCAGCTGTGGCGGTTCCGCCACATGCGCACGGTGATGCGGGTGATCGGCTTCAAGCGCGGCACCGGCGGCTCGTCCGGCGTGGGCTTCCTGGCCAAGGCGCTGGAACTGACCTTCTTCCCTGAATTGTTCCAGGTACGCACCACCCTGCAGGCCGCGCCCCCGCCGGATCTGGCCTGATCCCCATTCAGCTTGGCCGCCCGCGGCTGGCTGGATCGTTTCAGATGCAAGTTCAGCGAGCAGGCTGCGACCTGCCTCAAACGGCGTGTATTTGACGTGAACGCCAGAAGTCGGTGATCCTCGCGCGTTGCTTCACCGCACATCGGACGTGCCTCCATCCACCGAACCAGGAATTCCGCATGAGCGTAAACGCCACTGCGAACACCCCAGAGCCGGCGCTGCCGGACTTCAACACCACGATGGGCCACCCGCGCCCGTTGTGGATGCTGTTCATGACCGAGTTCTGGGAGCGCTTTGCGTTCTACGGCATCCGCTGGGCGTTGGTGCTGTACATCGTTGCCCAGTTCTACAACGGCAACGCCGCCGGTGAAGGCGACGCCAGCCGCATCTACGGCGCCTACCTGGCGCTGGTGTATGCCGCGGCGATCTTCGGCGGTTACGTCGCCGACCGCGTACTGGGTTACCAGCGCTCGATCCTGACCGGCGCGATCATCATGGCCGTCGGCCTGTTCATGATCTCGCTGCCGCAGGAGCACATCTTCAAGCTCGGCCTGGCCACGATCATCGTCGGCAACGGTCTGTTCAAGCCCAACATCTCGACCATGGTCGGCAAGCTGTACGGCCTGAAGGACGAACGCCGCGACTCGGGCTTCACCATCTTCTACATGGGCATCAACATCGGCGCGATGATCGCTCCGGTGCTGACCGAGTACCTGGCCCGCAAGGTCTTCGGCACCTCGGAAATGCCGTCCTACAAGGTCGTGTTCATCGCTTCCGGCGTGGGCATGCTGATCTCGCTGGTGTGGTTCTACATCGGTCGTGCCGGCCTGAAGGGCATCGGCGCACCGCCGGCCGGTGCCGAAGGCTTCGGCCGCATCGTCATGGTGCTGGTCGGTTCGCTGTTCGCCATTCCGGTGGCCTACTTCCTGCTCGCCACCGGCGCCACCGCGCTGGCCTGGATCCTCGGCGTGATGTTCGCTGCCCTGGCCGTGCTGCTGCTGGTGGAAGGCATCCGCGAGGGCAAGGTGCAGCGCGACCGCGTGATCGCCATGCTGATCATCTTCGCCTTCAACGTCATGTTCTGGATGTTCTTCGAACAGGCCGGCAGCTCCTTCACCTTCCTGGCCGAGAACATCGTCAACCGCCAGCTGGGTGAGTGGACCTTCCCGACCGCGTGGTTCCAGTCGGTCAACTCGGTGGCGATCATCACCCTGGCGCCGATCATCGCCTGGATCTGGGTGGCCCTGGGCCGCGCCAATCCGTCCATTCCGCGCAAGTTCGGCCTCGGCCTGCTGTTCAACGGCGCGGCCTTCGCCCTGCTGATGTTCGCCCTGTCGACCATGGTCGTGGACGGCAAGATCCCGTTCTGGACCCTGTTCATGGTCTACGTCATCCAGTCGGTCGGTGAGCTGTGCCTGTCGCCGATCGGCCTGTCGATGGTGACCAAGCTGGCCCCGGTGCGCCTGGTCGGTTTCGGCATGGGTGGCTGGTTCCTGTCCACCGGCATCGGCAACAACCTGTCGGGCATCTTTGCCGGTGCGGTCAGCGGTGAAGGCGGCATGACGGTCGAATCGGCCCTGAAGGGGTATACCTTCGGCTTCTGGGCCTTGATCGGTTCGGGTGTGGTCCTGTTCCTGGTCGCGCCGCTGATCAACAAGCTGATGCATGGCGTGAAGTAATGAGAGGGTAGTGGGCATGCGTACATCGTTCGGTGGTGCAGTGGTGGCAGTGGTGTGTGCGGCGCTGATCGGCGCCTGTTCGCAGCCTCAACCTCCCGCGGCCCCCGAGCCCACGCAGCCCCTCGACACTCGCCCCACCGAGCCACCGGTCGCTGACCCCAGCGAACCGGTGGCCTCGGGCAACACCCCGGCGGCGGCCGACATCGCCGCCATTGCCGGGCTTGGCGCGCAGTTCGACCCCGTCCGCAATCCCGTTGCCGACCTGGAAACGGCCAAGGTCGAGGCCCAGCGCGGCAACAAGCGCATCATCCTGGAAGTGGGCAACGCCGCGTGCGAGCCCTGCCATGCGCTGGATGAAGCCGTGGAAGGCAATGGCGATCTGCGCCGCTTCCGTGATGCCCACTACGTGTGGGTGAAGGTCAACGACAGCGCCGAGAACCCGAACGCGGCGTTCCTCGGCCAGTTCCCGCCGCTCGAAGGCGAGCACCCGCACCTGCTGGTGATCGATGCCGACGGCACCCTGCTGGCGCCGCAGCCCAGCGAAGCAATGCGCAAGGGCAATGCCGTGCAGACCGCACGCGTGATGGCGTTCCTCAAGCAGTGGGCGCCTGACCGGTAGCGCCCGGCGTTTCCCGCCCGCTGCCCGGACATCCACGCGTGGCGTGGATCTACAGATCATTACCCTTCGGCCGTTAATGGCAAGGACCTCACTGCGCCACCCGGCGCGACCGGAGCGCCCATGCACAGCGACCACGCCGAACGCCTGCCCGAACCTGCCAGCCCGTTGGCCGAAGGAGAGGCACCCGATGGCGTGAGCCTGCCTGCGCAGGAAGCGCTGCTGGATGACGCCGGCACCGGCGACGACACGCTGGAGTTGGCACCGCCGCGGCATCGGCTGCCGCAGATCGCCCTGCCCGACAACGTGGTGCTGAAAGGCGCGGTGCAGAAGCTGGTGGAACAGAAGGCGCGGCTGGATCGACTCGCCGCCGAAGGACAGCTGGCCGGCCTGCTGCCGCCGGAATGGCACGGCAACGGCGTGCGTGCGATCGACCTGTCCAGTTTCGTGCAGGGCGTGCTGCCGTTCCTGCAGCCCGCTGAGCGTGGYGAAACCGCACCGGCCCGCCTGCCGGTGCGCCATGTGCTGGGCGACGACAGCCGCTGGGGCCTGGCCGATGTGCCCGAACCGAAGTCACTGGCCTGGTACCTGGCCAGTGATGACCGCGCCAACGCGGGCAGCAAGGATGTCGCCGAGGCCTATCTGGTCGGCGCGCTTGGCCTGGCCTGGATGCAGGAAGGGCGC
This sequence comes from Stenotrophomonas sp. 05L414_2, assembly GCF_056397905.1. Classification (NCBI taxonomy): domain Bacteria; kingdom Pseudomonadati; phylum Pseudomonadota; class Gammaproteobacteria; order Lysobacterales; family Lysobacteraceae; genus Stenotrophomonas; species Stenotrophomonas sp. 05L414_2. Next base: position 30,472 of record NZ_JBFTOJ010000003.1, on the reverse strand, counting down.
AGCCGTCCCGGCTTCCTGCGTGCGATGGAACAGGACAGCCTGGCGGCCCGGGTGACCATGCTGGGCTACCCGCCGCCGAGCGAGCTGGCGTTGTACAGCGTGACCGCACACGGCCAGCCGCAGATCTGGTGTGTGCATGGGCGGCGCAGGCTGCGTCCGCTGGTGGCGCCATGGCTGAGCGTGCCGCTGCTGACCGCCTATGGCGTGCCGGCACCGGTGGCGTGGCCGGGCAGCTTCCCGCCCGTCGAGGCCGTGGCCGAGGCGATTGCCGCCGCCCGTCCGGGCAAGCTGCTGCCAGAAGTGGATCTGGGCAGAGTGGTGGCGAAGATCGCCGAAGATGCCTCGTCCGAAGCGTGGCAGCCGGTCAGCCTGCTGCAGCTCAACACCTGGTCGCCGCGCTGGCCGTTCTTCCTGGGCACCTTCGTCGGCCTGCCGTCGCTGCTGCTGGTCACTGCCGCACTGGCGTTGCCCGGGGCGGTCGAAGCGGCCACTGTCGCCGCCTCGCTGGGCTTTGCCGGTGGCGCCATCGGCGCGCTTGCGGTGCCGTGGATCCATGCGCGGCGCAAGCATCTGAGCTGATCGAGTGGGTCATCCACGCATGGCGTGGATCTACTGGGAAGCGCCATAGCGCACCCACCTATGGTGCGGATCCATCCGTGTGCGTGATGCGGTAGATCCACGCCATGCGTGGATGCTCCTCCATCCGCATCTCAGGGTTCGGCAATCACCCGCAACGCACTGGCATAGCCCTTGGCGAGACTGGTCAGGTCAAGCAGCCGGTTCAACGACAGCAGCAGGCCTGGCTGGCAGGCCTTCAGGCGATGATGCTCAAGCCAGGCCTCGGTGAYGGTTTCCAGTGTGGCCAAGGCCTCATCGATGCGCTGCAGGTCGGCATCGCGGTCGATGGGCCCGGTGGTGGGGTGATGGGGGCGTGTCATGGCGAAGCTCCGTGGCGGGCCGCCGGGAAGGCGGCAGGCGGTGCGTGGTTGAAAGACCGTGATCCGAAGGAGAACGGCGGCCATGCGGCCCCACGCACCGCCCGCCAAAGCAGGGCAGCGCGAGTCGTTGCCGCCCGCGATGGGCGGCGACGGGTGCGGCGTGGTTTCCTTCGGATCATCGGGCTTTCAACCCCGGCAGCGGAGCGCCGCTGCGTTCCCACCCTCAGGCCTGTGCAGCCCGCCGTCCAATAGGCAATGCCACTCGATGCGCGAATGTCGATACAGCCGCTCTGTGGATCAGGACTCTACCGGCCCCATTCCGAGACATCAGGCGGTAAACGCGACATGTCGAGTCGAACCCAGCTGAAAGACCGTTCGTCGGCGGGCAATGAACGCCGCGCGTTGCACGTCATCAATGGCCTGCGCCGGATCCCTCACAGCGCAGCCCGCGACATCATCCACGCCTGGCGTGRATCCATTTGTCGACCAAGGTCGACACCTACCAAGAGCGGCGGCGGGGGGGCGCCGCCCCGGGGTCAGACCCCTTCGCCCATCCGCTCCAGGCCATCGCCGGCCAGGCGCAGGATCAGCTTCTCCAGCACCTGCTCCTCTTCCTCGCTCAGCACCGACATCAGCTTGCGGGTGATCTCGATCACCATCGGCGCGATCGTCTCGTATACCTCGAACCCCGCCGCCGACAGCGCCAACACCGAACGGCGGCGGTCATCGCCATGCGTCTCACGCTTGATGAAACCGCGCTCCAGCAGGCGGGCCACCGCGCGGCTGACCGCGACCTTGTCCATCGCCGTGCGGTCGGAGACCTCGCTGGCCGACGACCCGGGGTACAGCGCCAGGATGGTGATCACCCGCCACTCCGGAATGGCCAGGCCATAGCGGTCGCCGTACAGCTTGGCGATGTTGCCGCTGACCCGGTTGGACAGCACGCTCAGCCGGTACGGCAGGAACTGTTCCAGGTCGAGCAGGACGTGGGAGGCACGCAGGCGGGTGGAAACGGGATCGGCGGGGCTCATGTTGCGGTGCACCTTGCTGGTGGTTTCAAGTGTAACTATAAGTGTTGGGTCCGTACCCTGCATTCTCGCCGGGTCCAACCCCGCCCGCACCTGGTTTGTGCCGATGCGGCACCGATTCGGAGCCACGCCATGAATACCGCAGTCCCGTCCGCCTCGCATCCCAACCCCGGCATGCAGGTCACCACCTTCGAAAACCCGATGGGCATCGACGGCTTCGAGTTCGTCGAATTCGCCGCACCGGCCGGCCGTGGTGCCGAGCTGCACGAGTACTTCCGCAAGATGGGCTTCAGCGCGGTGCTCAAGCACAAGCAGCGTCCGATTACCGTCTATCGCCAGGGCGACGTCAACTTCCTGGTCAATGAAGACCCCGATTCGTTCGCCGCCGACTTCGCTGAAAAGCACGGCCCGTGCGCCTGCGGCTTCGCCATCCGCTTCAAGAAGCCGGGCGCGGAGGTCTACCAGACCGCGCTGGGCAATGGCGCCGAAGCCATCGCCTTCAAGCCGGATAGCAAGGCGGTGAACGCCCCGGTCATCAAGGGCATCGGTGACTGCATGCTGTACCTGGTGGACCGCTACGGCGATGCCGGCAGCATCTTCGATGGCGACTACGAGCTGATCGCCGGCGCCGAGCTGCGCCCGAAGGGCTTCGGCCTGACCTTCATCGACCACCTGACCCACAACCTGTACTTCGGCAACATGCAGCAGTGGTCGGACTATTACGAGCGCCTGTTCAACTTCCGCGAGATCCGCTACTTCGACATCAAGGGCCTGAAGACCGGCCTGGTGTCCAAGGCGATGACCGCGCCGGATGGCATCGTGCGCATTCCGCTGAACGAATCGTCCGACCCGAAGAGCCAGATCAACGAGTACCTGGATGCGTACAAGGGCGAGGGCATCCAGCACATCGCCTGCTTCACCGAGAACATCTACGAAACGGTCGAAGCCATGCGCGCGCAGGGCGTGGATTTCCTCGACACGCCGGAGACCTACTTCGATGTGATCGACCAGCGCGTGCCCAACCACGGTGAGGACGTCGCCCGCCTGGCGAAGAACAAGATCCTGATCGACGCCGACCCGGAAACCCACCAGCGCAAGCTGCTGCAGATCTTCACCCAGAACTGCATCGGCCCGATCTTCTTCGAGATCATCCAGCGCAAAGGCAACGAAGGCTTCGGCGAAGGCAACTTCACCGCGCTGTTCGAGAGCATCGAACGCGACCAGATCCGCCGCGGCGTGCTGTAAGGTTTCCACAACGGCACCTTCTCCACCGGTAGCGCCGGGCCACGCCCGGCGGCTTTCCCCAGGCTTCCAGGAACCCCCATGTCTCCCTCCATCACCGCCCGCGGCTACCAGTCCGGTTTCGGCAACGAGTTCGCCAGCGAGGCCGTGCCCGGTGCGCTGCCCGTCGGCCAGAACTCGCCGCAGAAGGTGGCCCATGGCCTGTATGCCGAGCAGCTGACCGGTACCGCATTCACCGCACCGCGCGGCAGCAATCGCCGCAGCTGGCTGTACCGGATCCGTCCGGCGGTTACCCACGGTGAGTTCACTCCCTTCGCGCAATCGCAGCTGCAGTGCGATTTCAGTGCACAGCCGGCTTCGCCGAACCAGCTGCGCTGGAGCCCGCTGCCGCTGCCGGAACTGCCCACCGATTTCGTCGAAGGCCTGTACACGATGGGCGGCAACGGCTCGCCCGACGCGCATGCCGGTGTCGGCATCCATCTGTACGCGGCCAACCGTGACATGGTCGGCCGCTACTTCTACGACGCCGACGGCGAACTGCTGATCGTGCCGCAGCTGGGCAGCCTGCGCCTGCTGACCGAGCTGGGCGTGATCGAGATCGAACCGCAGCAAATCGCGGTGATTCCGCGCGGCGTGCGCTTCCGCGTCGAGCTGCCGGATGGCCCGAGCCGCGGCTACATCTGCGAGAACTTCGGCGCACTGCTGAAGCTGCCCGACCTGGGCCCGATCGGTTCCAACGGCCTGGCCAATCCGCGCGATTTCGAGACCCCGCATGCCGCGTTCGAAGACGTCGACGGCGATTTCGAACTGATTGCCAAGTTCGACGGCCGCCTGTGGCGTGCGCCGATCAATCATTCGCCGCTGGACGTGGTCGCCTGGCACGGCAACTACGCGCCGTACCGCTATGATCTGCGCCGCTTCAACACCATCGGCTCGATCAGCCACGACCACCCGGATCCGTCGATCTTCCTGGTGCTGCACTCGCCCAGCGACACCCCGGGCACCAGCAACATGGACTTTGCGATCTTCCCGCCGCGCTGGCTGGTGGCGCAGAACACGTTCCGCCCGCCGTGGTTCCACCGCAACATCGCCAGCGAGTTCATGGGCCTGGTGCATGGTGCCTACGACGCCAAGGCCGAAGGCTTCGTGCCGGGCGGTGCGTCGCTGCACAACTGCATGAGCGGCCACGGTCCGGATGCCCCGACCTTCGACAAGGCCTCCAATGCGGATCTGTCCAAGCCGGATGTGATCAAGGACACCATGGCCTTCATGTTCGAGACCCGTGGGGTGATCCGCCCGACCGCGCAGGCGCTGGCAGCAAGCCACCGGCAGGGCGATTACCAGCAGTGCTGGAACGGCCTGCGCAACAATTTCCGTTGATCGTCTGCATCCACGCATGGCGTGGATCTACCGGAAAGCGCGATACCGCATCCACGCATGGCGTGGATCTATCGGGAAGCGCGATACCGCATCCACGCATGGCGTGGATCTACCGGGAAGCGCGATATCGCGTGCACGCGTGACGTGGATCCATCCGGGCAAGTGATGTAGTAGATCCACGCCATGCGTGGATGCTGTTCACCGGTTCAGGCAATGGCCGCGAACGCGCTGCAATGCTCCACCGGCAGCGCCTCCATCAGCCGCTGCCGCACGCGCTGGCAGTACCCTTCCGAGGTCAGCGCCGGCAGCACCTGCAGCGCCGATTGCATCACCCGCAGCACCTCGCCTTCGGCACGCGCCTGCTGCAGGTCGCGGAACAGCGCCGCTGCGTTGGGATGCCGCTGCATCTCCAGGATTCCCAGCACATAGATGCGCGCGGCTACCAGCGAGCGGCGGCGCTCGACCGGCGCCGCAGAAGCGGCAGTGACTGACGGCGCCAGTGGAGCCGGCATCGCAACCGGCGCAGGTGGCGTGGAGGCGGGTGCGTCCGCAGCGGTCACCAGATATCCGCCCTGGATCAGCTGGATCACCATCGCTGCCGCGTCCTGCCCAAGTAGTGCGGTCAGCTCGGCGATGCTGCGCTGGCCATCACACAGGATCAGCAGGCGTCGCTGGCGCATGTCCAGCGGTGCGCGGTGGGCCTGCAGCGCGGTTCGGGCGAGGTCGGTCTTGCGCGGTTGCATGGGGAGGACAGCCAAGTCGGTGCTCGCCCAGCCTGAATGAGGGCGATGAAACCGCGATGACAATGCAGCGCCTGCACGCCGGCTGCGGTAGCGTGCACCCACCCTGTGCCAAGGATCCGCACCGATGAAGCATCTCCCGATGGCCGGCCTGCTGCTGTTGTCGTTGGCCGCCTGCAACCGTAGTCCCGACACCGCCGCACCGGCAGCGCCGCCCGCGGCCACCGCACCGGCGAAGGATGCCTCCGTTCCCGCCGACGCCGACCTGGCCACCGCTTCGCCGGTGGATCCGCGCAGCGACAGCCCGGCACGCCTGGATGGCTTCGGCGGCGCCACGCTGGGCGCAGGCATCGCCGAGGTCCGCAGTGGCTTCGGCACCCCCTTGCAGGGTCTGGGTACCGACGCCACTGGCAAGCCGCTGCCTGCCGACGATGCCAATGAAGGCTGCTACTTCCTGCGCCCGCAGGGGGCCGAAGACCCGCGYCTGATGTTCGAAGCGCGCAAGCTGGTCCGCTACGACGTACGCAGCCCGTCCATCGTCGCCCCCGGTGGCGGCCGGGTCGGCATGACCCTGGGCGAGCTGCAGGTGCTCTATCCCGAGCGCGCCGACGTCGGCCCGGACAAATACGACGACAAGGCCCAGCACCTGCGCGTGCGCCCGGCGCAGGAGGGGGCGGCGATCATCGATTTCGCCCTCGGCGCTGACGGCAAGGTCGGCGCCTGGCGGGTCGGCAGGACCCCGCAGGTGGACTACGCCGAAGGCTGCGGCTGATCGGCCATCCTCGGCTCACCCGTCGCGGGTGGGCCGAGCGTAGAATCGCGCCACGACCGCTGGGGAGCGCCCGATGATCGCTATTGCTATTGCCTGGTTCCTGCTCGGCCTGCTGTTGCTGGCCCTGGGTGGGGACTCCGTCGTCAAAGCCGTGTCCGGCCTGGCGCAGCGTTTCGGCGCCAGTGCATTCACCGCAGGCCTGCTGTTGCTGGGTATCACCACCTCGCTGCCGGAGCTGGCGGTCAACGCCCGCGCGCTGGTGGTGGGCCAGCCGGAGCTGGCCTTGGGCAATGCCGTCGGCAGCAGCGTGGTCAACCTCGGCCTGACCCTGGCGGTGGCCGCGATGGTGGCGCCGTTGCTGCTGCGCGCGCGCCTGCAGGCCGTGCTGTGGTGGGGGCTGCTGGCCGCGGGCCTGCTGCTGATCGTGTTCGGGCTCGATGGCCGCCTGCTGCGCTGGGAGGCCGGCGTGCTGGTGGCCGGGTTCGTGGTGGTGCAGTTCCTGCTGCTGCGTCGCGGACGCCATGAGAGCGCCGAGGTACAGGCGATCATTGCCGAGTCAGCCCTGAGCCGCACCAGCCTGCCGTTGAACGTACTGCGCCTGCTGGTTGCCGCACTGGCGTTGTATTGGGGCGCGCGCCTGGTGGTCGGTGCCGCCGCTGATTTCGGCGCCGCGCTGGGCTGGACGCCGCTGCTGGTGGGTCTGCTGCCGGTGGCGATCGGCACTGCGTTGCCGGAGGTGGCGGCCGCGGTCGCGGCAGCACGCCGTGGTCACGGCGACATGGTGCTGGGCCACGTGCTCGGCTCCAGCGTGGTCAACCTGATGCTGGTGATCGGTGCGATGGGGCTGCTGCAGCCGCTGGCGTTGCCAGCCTCGTTCGTGCGCCTGGAACTGCCGGCGGTGCTGGCCTTCGCACTGGTGCTGTACCCGATGCTGCGCGGCGACCTGCGCATCAGCCGCATCGAAGGTGCGGTGCTGCTGGGCGCGTTCGTGGCCTGGCTGGGGCTGGAAATCGCGCTGGTCACACCGGTCTGAGGTAGTGCCGGCCGCTGGCCGGCAACCTCGGCGAACTCGCAGCCAGGCATGGCCTGGCTCTACTGGCGGTTATCCGGGGTCGTGCCGACCAACGGTCGGCACCCACCGTCAACGCGCGGTGGTTTCCTCTTCGCGCTCCGGTTCCGGCGGCGGCAGCTGCTCGTCTTCGGCACGCTCGTTGCCCGGCAGGCTGGGGCGCGTTTCCATCAGCAGCGACAGTGCGGCCTTGGCCATCAGGTGCGCGCTGATCGGTGCGGTGATGAACAGGAACACGGTGATCAGCAGCTCGCGCGGCTGCGGGTCCTGGCCCAGGAAGATGTGGTAGCACACCGAGCACACCAGCACGCAGCCCACGCCCAGCGTGCTGGCCTTGGTCGGTGCGTGCAGGCGCTTGAAGAAGGTGGACAGCTTCACCAGGCCCAGTGCGCCGACCAGGATGAAGAAGCAGCCGAACAGCAGCAGGATCGACAGCGCGATCTGGATGAAGGTGATCATTCGACGATGTCCCGGCGCAGCACGAACTTGCTCAGCACCACGGTGCTGCCGAAGCCGAGCATGGCGATGATCAGTGCCGCCTCGAAGTAGATCGCCGAATTGAGGTACATGCCGAACAGCATCAGCTCGGCGATGGCGGTCACCGACAGCGTATCCAGTGCAAGGATGCGGTCGGGCACGGTCGGCCCGCGCAGCAGGCGCCAGGTGGCCAGCAGCATGGCCAGGCCGACCACGTGCATGCACACCACCAGGGTGGTCTGGATGATCTGGAATCCAGTCATGGGAAGATCTCCATCAACGGGGCTTCATAACGGCGCTTGATCGTGTCGATCAGCTCCTGCGGGTCTTCCAGGTGCAGCACGTGCACCAGCAGGAATTTGCGGTCGTCGCTGAGGGCGGCCGACACCGTGCCGGGGGTCAGGGTGATCATGCTGGTCAGCGCGGCGATGCCGTGGATGTTGGCGATGTCCAGCGGCAGCCAGATGAAACCGGGGTGGATGTTCTTTTCCGGGCCCAGCACCTGGATGGCCACGCGGATGTTGGACATCAGGATGTCCCACAGGGTCACGAACAGCAGCTTCGGCAGCGGCCGCAGGGTGCCGATGCGGGCGAACTCGCGGTCCAGGCGCGCGGCKAACAGCGGAATGACCACGCCCAGCAGCAGGCCCAGCAGGAACTGGCCGAGTGTGAAGCTGTCGGACATCAACAGCCAGAACACCACCACCATCACGCTCAGCGCGGGCGAGGGCAGCAGGCGGCGGATCGGGGAACGCTTGGCGGTCATGGCTGGCGGATCTCCGGCGTGGTCGCGCGCAACTGCTGCACGTAGTCGCCCGGCTGCAGCAGCTGGGTGGCGATGGCGTCGGTGTGCTGCATCAGCGGGGCAGCGAACAAGGTCATGCCGATGCCGTACGCCAGCAGGATGCAGGCGGCGAACAGCTCCACACGGCGCAGTGGTGCCTTGCGCGGTGGCGGTGCATCGGGATCGGGCAGCGGCACGCGCCAGAACAGGCGGATGCCGCCGCGGGTCAGGCCCATGATGACCAGCAGGCTGYTGACCAGCACTGCGGTCCACACCGCGCCGGTGTACTGCGCCGGCATGCCGGCCAACAGCGCGGCCTTGGCCAGGAAGCCGGACAGCGGCGGCAGGCCGGCCACCGACACCGCCGCAATCAGGAACAGCACGGCCGGGGTCTCCTTGCCGGGCATCGGTGCGATCACTTCCTTGCGGTCGCTGGCGCCGCCACGGCGGCGTCGGATCAGGTCGGCGACCAGGAACAGTGCGGCGGCGACGAAGCTGCTGTGCGGCAGGTAGTACAGGCCGGCCGACAGCACCTCAGGCGTGCCCACCGAGAAGGCGATGAACAACGTGGCCGCCGAGACGATCACCAGATACGAAATCAGCACGCGCAGGCGCGCGGCGGCCAACGCGCCCAGGCCGCCCAGCACCAGCGTCGCTACGCCGGCCCACAGCAGCCAGTCGCGGCCGTAGCCGGCCATCGCCCCCGCATCCTCGCCGAACCACAGCATCTGGATGCGCAGCACGGCATACAGGCCCACCTTGGTCATGATCGCAAACAGTGCCGCCACCGCAGCCGGTGCACGCGCATACGATTCGGGCAGCCACAGGTACAGCGGCATCAGCGCGGCCTTGGCACAGAACACCAGCAGCAACAGGCCCATGGTCGCCTTCACCAGGGTCAGCTGCGCAGGCGGTACTTCGGCGATGCGCTGCGACAGCTCGGCCATGTTCAATGAACCCAGCGAGGCGTACAGCAGGCCCAGTGCGATCAGGAACAGGGTCGAGGCGGTGACGTTGAACACCACGTAGTGCAGGCCGATGCGCATGCGCAGGCCACGGCCGCCACTGAGCAGGAGGCCGTAAGAGGCGATCAGCATCACCTCGAAGAATACGAACAGGTTGAAGATGTCGCCGGTCAGGAAGGCGCCGTTGAGGCCGACCAGCTGGAACTGGAACAGCGCATGGAAGTGCGGTGCGCGCCGGTCCCAACCCGAACACGCATGCAGCAGGCAGGGGATGGCCAGCAGCAGGGTGGTCAGCAGCATCCACGCCGACAGCCGGTCGGCCACCAGTGCGATGCCCAGGCGCGACGGCCAGTCACCCAGCAGGTACACGCGGATGTCGCCGCCAGCGGTGTCGGCGAACAACAGGCCGACCACCACCGCCAGCGCGCCCAGCGCGGTCCACGCCACGGCGCGTTGCACCTTCGGCCCATAGCGGCGGTGTTCGACGAACAGCGACAGCGCAGCGCCGAGCAGCGGTACCAGGATCGGCAGGATCACCAGATGATTCATGCGCGGTCCTCGCCCCGGCGCGGCGGTGCATCGTCGTCCGGCTCGTGCGCGTCCACGTGGTCACTGTGGTTGTCGCTGCGGCTGCGCATGGCCAGCACGATGCTGACGGCGGTCATCGCAAAGGCAATGACGATGGCGGTCAGCACCAGCGCCTGTGGCAGCGGGTCGGTGTAATTACCCAGGTGGCTTTCCACGCCTTCCTGCAGCACCGGCGCCTTGCCCTGCACCACGCGGCCACCGGCGAAGATCAGCAGGTTGGTGGCGTAGGACAGGAAGGTCATGCCGAGGATCACATCGAAGCTGCGCGCGCGCAGCAGCAGGTAGATGCCGATGGCGGTCAGCACGCCGATCGCAGAGGCCAGGGCCAGTTCCATCAGTGCATCTCCCCCGTTCGTGCCGAGCGGCGTTGCAGGTCGATCTCGCCCTTGTGCGCGGTGCGCGTCCGCGAGGGTTTGACGGTGGCCATCATCGACAGCATCAGCATCGCGCCACCGAACACCACCAGGTACACGCCGATATCAAAACCAATCGCGCTGGCCAGCGGTACATCGCCGATCAACGGCAGGTGCAGGTCCAGGTGGCCGCTGGTCAGGAACGGCACGCCGAACAGCATCGACGCGGCGCCACTGAGGATGGCGATCAGCAGGCCGGTACCGATGCAGCGGATGTAGTCGAAGCCGAAGCGTGACTCCACCGAGGCGGTGCCCTGGATCACGTACTGGATCAGCAGCGGCACCGCCAGCACCAGGCCGGCGATGAAGCCGCCGCCCGGCGCGTTGTGGCCGCGCAGGAACAGGAAGATGGAGACCGTCAGGGTCAGCGGGAACATGATCTGGGCCAGATCGGCAGGCACAGGCAGCTTGATCGGCGGACCGGGCATGATCTGCTCCGGCGCCATCCGCGTGCGACGCAGCAGCGCATGCACGACCAGTGCGGCGATGCCGAACACGGTGATCTCGCCGAAGGTATCGAAGCCGCGGAAGTCGACCAGGATCACGTTGACCACGTTCTGGCCGTACGCCTCGGGCAGGGCGCGGGCAAGCAGCTCGCCGGCCATGGTGTTCGGCGGCAGGGTCATCGCGCTGTACGCCAGCGCGCCCAGGCCGGCACCGGCCACGATCGCGATCAGCGCATCACGGCGCTTGCGCCAGCGCGGCCGCTCCGGGCCGGACTGTGCCGGCAGGTAGTTCATGCCTAGCAGCATCAGCACCAGGGTCACCATCTCCACCAGCAGCTGGGTCAGCGCCAGGTCCGGTGCGGACAGGAACACGAAGGTCAGCGCCACCATCAGGCCGACGCCGCCGACCAGCAGCACGGCCAGCAGGCGCTGCTTGTACATGCGCAGGGTCGCCACCGCGCAGGACATCATCACCAGCCACAACGCCCAGCCCAGCAGCGGTATCGGCTGCGGTCTGGTCCATTCCGGCGAGGCCGGGTTGGCAATGTAGGGCGCGGCGGCGACCACGATCGCCACCAGCACCAGGCCCAGCAGCATGCGCTGCAGGCTGCCGTTGGCGATGCCGGCGGTCAACCGCTGCGCACCGGCCGACAGCAGGTCCAGCTGGTGGTGGAAGACGTTGCGTCCCGGCGTGGTGTTGGTTACCGCATGCAGATCGATCAGCTTGCGCAGGCCGAAGTAGAGGGCTACGCCACCGACCACGCCAGCGGCGCTCATCGCCAGCGGCAGGTTGAAGCCATGCCAGATCGACAGGTTGTATTCGGGCATCGCGCTGCCGAGGATCGAAACGGCTGCCGCGTGCAATACCGGGGCCACGGTCACGGCCGGGGCAATACCCACCGCCACGCAGATCACCACCAGGATCTCCACCGGCACCTTCATCCAGCGCGGCGGTTCGTGCGGCACGCGGTCCAGGCCATGCGGGCCCTTGCCGAAGAACGTGTCGTGCACGAAGCGCAGGCTGTAGGCCACGCCGAACACACCAGCCAGCAGCGCGGCGATCGACACCGCCGTGCGCATGGTGTCGGTACCACCGGCCGACAGCGCTTCGGCGAACAGCATTTCCTTGGACAGGAAGCCGTTGAGCAGCGGGATGCCGGCCATCGCCAGCGAGGCGATGATCGCCAGCGCGCTGGTGAACGGCATCAGCCTGCGCAGGCCACCCAGCTTGCGCATGTCACGGGTGCCGGTCTCGTGGTCGATGATGCCGGCGGCCATGAACAGCGAGGCCTTGAAGGTGGCGTGGTTGATGATGTGGAACACGCCGGCGACCACCGCCATCGGCGTGGACAGGCCGAACAGCAGGGTGATCAGGCCCAGGTGCGAGATCGTCGAATAGGCCAGCAGGCCCTTCAGGTCATGCTGGAAGATCGCGTTCCAGGCACCGATCAGCAGGGTGATCGCACCGATGCCGCTGACCGTGTAGAAGAACAGATCGCTGCCGGCCAATGCAGGATGCAGGCGCGCCAGCAGGAACACACCGGCCTTCACCATGGTGGCCGAGTGCAGGTAGGCCGACACCGGGGTCGGCGCGGCCATCGCATGCGGCAGCCAGAAGTGGAACGGGAACTGCGCGCTCTTGGTTAAGATGCCCGCCAGCACCAGGAACAGGGCATAGGGGTACAGCGCGCTGGCGCGGATCTGCTCGCCGGCGGCCAGCACCACGTCCAGGTCGAAGCTGCCGACGATGCGGCCGATCAGCAGCACGCCGGCCAGCAGCGCCAGGCCGCCGCCGCCGGTGATCACCAGCGCCATCCGCGCGCCCTCGCGCGCGTCCTGGCGGTGCGACCAGAAACCGATCAGCAGGAACGAGCTGATGCTGGTCATTTCCCAGAAGACCATCAGCAGCAACAGGTTGCCCGACAGCACCATGCCCAGCATGGCGCCCATGAACAGCAACAGGTAGGTATAGAAGCGGTGCGCGTTGTCCTGGCTGCTGAGGTAATAGCGCGCATACAGCACCACCAGCGCGCCGATGCCCAGCACCAGCCCCGCGAACATCCAGGCCAGGCCATCCAGGCGCAGGGTGAAGTCCAGGCCGATCTGCGGCAGCCACGGCACCATCGTGCGCACCACCTGGCCATCAAGTACCGATGGGGTCAGCCAGGCGAGGATCGCCAGCCCGCCCAACGGCGCCAGCGCCGCCAGCCAGGCAGCAGTCGAGCGCGAACTACGGGGGAAGGCTGCGACAGCCACTGCCATGAGGAACGGCAGGGCCAGCAGCAGGGGCAGGCTGGGGAGCATGCAGGGAATCCATGATTCACGAGCAGGTCAGGGAGCATAACAGGCTGCCAAATGTCGCCGAAACCCATTGAACAGCGATCAATTGCATGTAACGTGCGCTGATTCATTTTTTCTGCGATGCAGCATGCCGCGCGGATGACCCATCAGGACCCGGTGGGCAGGTCCACCCTACGCCCACGCAGGGACAGCGCAGCCCCTGTCGCACAGGGACCGCCGCCGCTGGGCGGGGCAAGGTGAGGAGGTCACCGCGGCAGGCTGGCAGGCGCGCCGTGCAGTGTCGGTGACGGGATCTGCCCGTTCAGGAAACGAAGGCGTCGACGCGGCGACGCTGGTCAGTAGCGCCAGTCGAGCTTGCGATAGGCCTTGGCCATCACCCACGCCGGGCCGATCAGCAGGTAGGTCAGGTCGGTCAGGAAGCTGGGCTTGCGGCCTTCGAACTTGTGGCCGATGAACTGCGCGATCCAGGCGACGACGAATACGCCGATGGCCAGCGAGCGCAGGTTGTGCAGGCCGATTTCCGCTTCCAGCAGCCGGCACAGGCAGCCGAACACGAAGAACTGGATGAGCATGCCGATGCCCAGCGGACGCGACAGCTTGTTGTAGAAGCACCACGCGCTGAACATCGCGAACGCCGACCAGATGCCGTACTGGAACCAGGTGATCAGCGGCGGCACGCACCACAGCAGGGCCACCACCGACCACAGGATCGCCGGCACCGCCACCACGTGGATGCGCTGGTTGACCACATTGCGGTGGTCGTCGGAGTAGCTGGCGAAATAGCGGTCGATCGGACGCGCAAGCTGGGTGCTGGTCTGCATGTGGCCAGCATACCCCGGCCGGGGCCGGCAGTAGAGCCAGGCCATGCCTGGCTGCAGGTTCGCGGGGTTGCCGGCCAGCGACCGGCACTGCCAACCGTCAGTAGAGCCAGGCCATGCCTGGCTGCACGTTCGCCGGGCTTGCCGGCCAGCGGCCTGCACTACCGCATTCAGAACGCCCCCGCCACGCGGGCCGGGGCGCAGGGGAATCAGTCGACGCTGATCCCGGCCAGGCGCTGCAGCGCCTCGGCATACTTGGCGCGGGTGCGCTCGATGATCTCCGCCGGGATGCTCGGGCCCGGGGCGGTCTTGCCCCAGTCCAGCGTCTCCAGGTAGTCACGCACGAACTGCTTGTCGTAGCTCGGCGGGCTGGTGCCCACTTCGTACTCGTCGGCAGGCCAGTAGCGCGAGGAATCCGGCGTCAGCATCTCGTCCATGATGTACAGGCGACCGTCGGCGTCGGTACCGAACTCGAACTTGGTGTCGGCCAGGATGATGCCGTGCTCGCGTGCGTAATCGGCCGCGAACTTGTAGATGCGCAGCGTCGCGTCGCGCACCCGCTCGGCCATTTCCGCACCGACCGTCTTCACCATCGCGTCGAAGTCGATGTTCTCGTCATGGTCGCCAACGGCGGCCTTGGTCGAGGGGGTGAAGATCGGCTCGGGCAGCTGCTCGGCCTGGCGCAGGCCGTCGGGCAGCTCGATGCCGCTGACCTTGCCGGTGCGCTGGTAGTCCTTCCAGCCGCTGCCGATCAGGTAGCCACGGGCGATGGCTTCCACCGGTACCGGCTTCAGCTTGCGGGTGACCACCGCGCGCTTGGCGTACAGGGCCGCGTCCACGCCCTCGGGCAGCACGCTGGCCACATCGATGCCGGTCAGGTGGTTGGGCATCAGGTGCGCGGTCTTGGCGAACCAGAAGTTGGACACCTGGCAGAGCATCTCGCCCTTGCCCGGGATCGGGTCGGGCAGGACCACATCGAACGCCGACAGGCGATCGGTGGCGACCATCAAGAGGTAGTCCCCCGGTGGGGTACCGGCCGGCAGTCGCTCGCGCGGGATATCGAACACATCACGCACCTTGCCGCGGTGGCGCAAGGGCAGGCCGGGGAGATCGGATTGCAACAGCGTGGTTGGCACGGGCACTCCTGGGGCTTCGTCGAGACGGCTGCCCAGGGGACCCGGCGGGCCCGCAACTGGTCAGCGGGCGGCCTAGTGTAAAGCGGTCCGGGCCCGCTGTGACGTAAAATGAGCGTCCATTTCGTCGGCCGACCCCGGAGCGCCATGCGCTGGTACGGAAAACTGCTCGGATTCATCGCCGGCGCCCTGCTGTTCCGGCCCAATCCGCTGTTCGGCGCGGTGGTCGGCCTGTTGCTGGGGCATGCCTTCGACAGCGACTGGTTCCGCCTGAACAAGGAGAACCCGTACCGCGAGCTGGGGCTGACCTCCGAGGCCACCGATGCCGAGGTCGAGCGCGCCTACCGCAAGCTGATCTCCCAGTACCACCCCGACAAGCTGGGCGGCGCCGCCCCCGAGCTGCAGCAGCAGGCCGAGCAGAAGTCGCGGCGCATCAACGCCGCCTACGACCGCATCAAGACCCTGCGCAAGCGCTGACCCCATTGCCCCGCCTGCGGGCGGGAGACCCCTTTCCCCGTTCCGAAGGCCCCGGCCATGTCCAACTGCCTCATCGCTCCTTCCATCCTCTCGGCCAACTTCGCCCGCTTGGGCGAGGAAGTCGACAACGTCCTGGCCGCAGGTGCGGACTGGGTCCATTTCGATGTGATGGACAACCACTACGTGCCCAACCTGACCATCGGCCCGATGGTCTGCCAGGCGCTGCGCAAGCACGGCGTCACCGCGCCGATCGACGTGCACCTGATGGTCGAGCCGGTCGACCGCATCATCCCGGACTTCGCCGAGGCCGGTGCCACCTACATCAGCTTCCACCCGGAGGCCAGCCGCCACGTGCACCGCACCATCCAGCTGATCCGCTCGCTGGGCTGCAAGCCGGGCATCGTGCTCAACCCGGCCACCCCGGTGGACATCCTCGACTGGGTGCTGGACGACCTCGACCTGGTGCTGCTGATGTCGGTCAACCCGGGCTTCGGCGGCCAGGCCTTCATTCCGTCGGCCTTGGACAAGCTGCGCGTGGTGCGCCAGAAGATCGATGCCAGCGGCCGTGACATCCGCCTGGAGATCGATGGTGGCGTGAAGGCCGACAACATCGGCGAGATCGCCGCCGCTGGCGCCGACACGTTCGTCGCCGGCTCGGCCATCTTCAACGCCAAGACCAGCTACCAGGACGTGATCGCGCAGATGCGCGCCAACGTCGCTGCAGCGCGCTGACAAAAAGGGGACGGAGGGGATTAAGCTCGCTTAATCCCCTCCGTCCCCTTTTTTCTGCTCATGGCACTCCTGAACATCCGCCCGGCCACCGTCGCCGACGCCGGCCTGATCCTTCGGTTCATCCGCGAACTGGCGATCTACGAGAAGGCAGAGCAGTCGGTGCAGACCGATGAGATCGGCATCGCCGAAAGCCTGTTCGGCGCCGACGCCACCGCCCGCGCGCTGGTCTGCGAGGCGAACGGCGAAGCCATCGGCTACGCGGTGTATTTCTACAACTATTCCACTTGGCTGGGGCGCAAGGGCATCTACCTGGAAGACCTGTACGTGAGCCCGGAAAAACGCGGCTCCGGCGCGGGCAAAGCGCTGCTGAAGTACATCGCCCGCCAGGCGGTAGCTGAAGGTTGCGGTCGCTTCGAATGGTCGGTGCTGGACTGGAACACGCCGGCCATCGAGTTCTACACCGCAGCCGGGGCCAGACCGCAGGACGAGTGGACGGTGTACCGGTTGGAAGGTGAGGCGCTGAAGGCATTCGCCGGGTAGGCCGTTTCCTGGTGACTGGTGTGCCGATGAAATACGCCATTGCCGCACTCCGCCAGCGGCTGCCGGCCTCGATTGCTGTCTGCAGGCAGGCGCTGGAGGCTGCCGGCGGCGACCTGTCACAGGCGCACGCCTTGGTGGTTGATCAGCTCGTGGCCGATTACGGGCACCGCACAGGGTTGGGGGTCGCCGAGGCCGCCATCGAGCTGCAGGCCGCTGGCCATGACGTGGAACGCGCCATGATGCTTTGGCGTCGCCGCCACCCATCACCGCCGCCGCGGCCATTCGCGGCGCTTGAAAAGGGATGGGCGCTGGCAGCGGAGCTGGCTTCGGTGGACACCGGGTTGCGCTGCTTCGCCCATGTCATTCCTGGCGAACAAGACACCTACGAGCTGCGCATGATCACCCATGCCGCACGCTTCACCGAGACCGCCTATGGCTTCGACTACGACTACGCCATGCAGGACGCGCAGACCCGGGTGGAACGCAGGTTCGTGACCGGAATTCCGGCGCTCAACCTTCTGTTGCAGGAGTACGCAATTGATGAAGCGATGTTGTGCAGCATCGATGCCTTCGACAGCTGCCTCCTGCACGGTCCCATCGAGGCTTACCTGTGAGCCGGCCTCTACACCCGCGCGATGGGTAAAAAAAAGCCACGCCAAACACTGGCGTGGCCTTGCTGCATGCGTGGGAGGCTGATCCTGCCTCCATCCGTCGTCCCTGCTATGGCCTTCCATTCTCCCGGTGGCCGATGACACCTGCATGACATGCCGCGCGGGCGAGCCCAGCGCCCTGACCTGAACGGTGGCCGCTGCCTTTCACTGGCCCCGAACGCGCGGTTGCTAGCCTGTGCCGCCCTTCCCTGGAAGCACCGCATGAGCACCCCCCGCTGGCGCCTGATCCTCAACGGCAAGTCCGCAGGCAACGATGACCTGCGCGAGGCCGTGGGCCACTGGCGCGAACGCGGCGTGCAGCTGGAAGTGCGGGTGACCTGGGAAGACGGTGATGCCGAGCGCTACGTCGCCGAGGCCATCGACCACGGCGTGGACGTGATCGTGGCGGCCGGCGGCGACGGCACGCTCAGCGCGGTCGCCGAGACGCTGGCGCATCGCGACGAGCCGGCTGAGGCGCTGCCTTCGCTCGCGCTGGTGCCGATGGGCACCGCCAACGATTTCGCCACCGCTGCCGGCATTCCGGTGGAGCCGCAGGAGGCCTTCGCACTGGTTGCCAGCGGCCACCCACGCCCCATGGACCTGCTGCGCGTCGATGCCGACGGCAAGCCATGGTGGTGCGCCAACCTCGCCAGCGGCGGCTTCGGCACCCAGGTCACGGTGGAAACCGATGCCGGCTTGAAGAAGATGCTCGGCGGCCTGGCCTATGTCATCACCGGTATCGCCAAGCTCGGCCGCATCGAACCCATCACCGCACGCCTGAGCGGGCCGGACTTCCAGTGGGAAGGTGGGTTCATCGCGCTGGGTATCGGCAACGGCCGTCAGGCCGGTGGCGGCCAGCAGCTGTGCCCCCAGGCACTGATCGATGACGGCCTGCTGGACGTCACCGTGGTGCCGGAACTGGAGGGTGAAGTCGCAGCCACCCTTGGACAGATGCTGACCGGCGGCAAGGAGGCGGCGCTTGAACGTGTCGCCACGCGCGCGCAGCTGCCGTGGCTGCAGATCGACGCACCGCAGCCGTTGACGTTGAACCTGGACGGCGAACCGGTGCAGGCACGCCGCTTCCGCATCGACTGCGTGGCGGGCAGGGTGCGGATGCATCTGCCGGATGACTGCGTGCTGCTTTCCGGCAGCTGAGACAGGAATCAGAGCAGCGGAATGTCTTCTTCCTTGCTCGGGAATTTGAAGGCCTCGCGCTTCCTGCGGATGTGTTCGGGCATCGGCGGGCGGGGGATGTTGCGCTCAGCCAGCCATTGCTGGCATTTCTTCTGCCACGGCAGGTTGTCCGGCGTGGTGATTTCCCAGTAGATGTCCTCGACCATCTTCTGCCGGCCAGGCTGGCTGGACCCTTCCGGCTTTGCAATCGCTGGATCAGCACCATGTTCCAGTAGCCAGTAAGCGTAGTCGAAGCCGCCTCGCGTCGTGTACCAGCTCAGGACCGTGTCATCGCCCAGGTCCAGGCTTGATTCATTGATGTTGGCCCCGTTCTCAATCAGTACCTGGATGTTCTTCCACTGATTTCCGCTGAGGAATGCCTGCAGCAGTAGAGTCTCGTTGGCTGAGTTGCGGGTGTTGGGGTCTCCGCCATGCTTCAGGAGCAGCTCCAGGAAGCGAGGGTCGTCCATCTTTGCCGCGTAGACCATCGCATTGTTGTAACCAAGCCTGCGCCCGTCCACCGTCTTGTATACGCGTGCATTCGGATCTGCGCCGTTGTCCAGAAGTGCACGTAGCCCATCAAGATTCTTCGCGCGAAGGGGCCACGCCACCAAGGGGATGCCAGCATCGCGAGCGAAGGCCTTGTCGGGATCGACGCCTTCGTCCTTTACCAAGCGCGTGATCGTGTCGGCATCCCCTTGCTCGCTGGCAACGGCCAGCTCAAGCGCCTTGCCCTTGAAGTAGCTGCTGGCACCATGCGTTGACTGTGGCGTGCAGCCCGGAATCAGAAACAGCGCTGCTGCCAGAAGGGCGGGATACGCAATGATGCGACGCAGGTGAACGTCCATGTCAGAGCTCCTTACAGCAGCGGAATGTCTTCTTCCTTGCTCGGGAATTTGAAGGCCTCGCGCTTCCTGCGGATGTGGTCGGGCATCGGCGGGCGGGGGATGTTGCGCTCAGCCAGCCATTGCTGGCATTTCTTCTGCCACGGCAGGTTGTCCGGCGTGGTGATTTCCCAGTAGATGTCTTCGACCATCAATTGCCGAGCAGATTTGCCCGAACTTTCCGATACGTGCTCGGGAATGGTGGGGTCTGCGCCGTGCTCCAGCAACCAGTAGGCGTAGTCGAATCCGCCTCTTCCTGTGTACCAGCTCAGAACAGTGTCGTCTCCCAGGCTTCTGCGGTTGGATCCATTCACGTCTGCGCCGTGATTGACCAAGGTCTGGACATTCTTCCACTGGTTCCCGCTGATGAAGGCTTGGAAGAGAAGCGTTTCATTGTTGACGTTTCGTGTGTTGGGATCTCCACCGTGCTTCAGCAGCAATTCCAGGAACCGAGGGTCGTCCATCTTTGCTGCGTAGACCATGGCGTTGTCGAACCTGATCAGTTCTCCGTGCATCTGTTTCGATTCACGCGCATTGGGGTCTGCTCCGACATCGAGCAGTGCTTTGAGTCCCTCGATGTTGCGGGTCCGCAGCGGCCATGCAATCAGAGGGATTCCATCCCGCGTTGAAAACGCTTTGTCCGGGTTGACGCCTTCTTCCTTTACGAGGTGGTGTATAGCATTGGCGTCGCCGTCTTCAGCAGCGATGGCGAGTCGTAACGCAGCACCCTCGAAATAGTTTTCGGCATCACGTGCAGACGTTCCAGAGCACCCCATCACAAGCAGAAGTGTGATCCATGCCACGCTTGCGAGGAATTTTGTCGTCATATTGTGAAGAATGACGGTCATGTTTTTCCTATCGATTCGCTGATGAGGTGACACTAGCAAAAGGTTCTGGTAATCCATAGGTGCTGCGAAACAGGCGGCACTTCAAAGTGCAATGGAGATTGCCATGAGTGGTTCGGAGAACGAGACGCGTGCGCGCGCAGTCAACGAGCAGAATCTTCTCGTACAGAAGTTGCGCGAAAGTGGGAATGAAGAAGAGGCCGAGCGCCTGCAGGAAACCTACCATGCGCGTGAAATGGCGGGACTGGCTGCTGATGTGTATAAGTCGGCGAAGCACGAGGGAGAGCCCCCGGTAGGATGGACGCGCGCAAGTAGTGATCCCGACACACTCCGTAAGGCCGGTATCAACATCTCGGACGCCGAACTCAAGGAAATGCTTCAGCCGAGGAGGTCCGGATTCCGTGCCGAAATCTACATCCCGGACAAGCGCGTCTTTGGCGAGGATGCGAAACCTGTCGTGGTCTACAAGGGATCTACGGGTGAGATTGTTGACCCTCTCGCGCCCGATGGAAAACGTGAATCCGGCGGCGAGGATTTCCTCAACAACGGCCAGCAGGGCATCGGCATGCGCAGCGATTACTACGATCGCGCGATGGAACTTGCCGTAGCCATGAACAGACGCCTGCCCGGTGGCTTCGAAATCGCCGGTCACTCCCTCGGTGGCGGCATGGCGTCCGCCGCCTCCGCAGTCACCGGCGCACGTGCCACTACGTTCAACGCCGCCGGCCTGCATCCGGCTACCCCGGCACGTTTCGCCAAGGRCAACGGCCTGCCAACCTTCGATACGCAGCAGACCGTGCACACCTATCAGACCACCGGTGAAGTGCTGAACGATGTGCAGAACGGCATGCACCGCCTGAGCGAGCAGCAACGTCGTGGCTACGGCGTGCTTGCCAACGAGCTGGGCATGGTGCTGAAGGATCCGGCCATGCAGAAGGTCGTCGGTGAAAAGCTGCGCGAGATGCTGCCCCCGGGGGCGCAGACCTCCGCCGCACAGTTCATCGAACAACTGGCGAGCCAGCCGGGCCAGCAGGCGCTGCGCGATATTCCGCTCGCGGCAGGGCGCCTGGAATTGTTGCTTGAGCCCAAGACCCGCGATGCGCAAGGGGCGCTCGTCGATCGCCCGCACGTGGCGCCGCCCAGCCAGGTGGCGGAACTGGCGGGGCCGTTGTCCACTGTGCTGCACGCCACGGCCTACGGCATGCGTAGCGGTCGCCTGGCCGGCGAGCAGGTCGAGCGGGCGGGCGCTGCCACTGCCCAGGTGCTGGACAGAACGGGCGATGGCGTCGAGCGTGTGCTGAAGACCGAAGGCATGGTCATCGGCCAGGTAGTGAACATGGGCTCGGCCAGCCTGCAGTTGGGTACCCGGGCGACGAGCACGGTGGTTGCTTCGGGGCGCGAACTGACCGGAAGCATCGAATCCACCCTGCACCGCGTCGAATCGCAGACCCGCTCCCATGGTCTCTCCGCACTATCGTGGGTCGCTGGCCGGGTGGGCGCGGACAACGTCGCCGGCAGGCTTGCCAAGCAGGCCGAAGACGTCCGTGACCACGGCGAGCAACATGCGCAGCATGCGACGAAACAGGCCCTTGCCGATGCCGCAGGCACGCGCGCGGCGGGCGAGCGCGTGGCCGCCGCCATCAACCACGACGGCCAATGGGTCGCTGGCAAGCTGCAGAACGGGTTCGCGACCGCTGGCGCCCACGTTGACCGCGGCTATGACCTGGTGGCCTCCCATGTGAAGGGCATTACCGACAAGGCGCCGATCACCCTGTCCGCGGTAGGGGGTGCTGCGGTGGGCATCGGGGCTGCTGCTGCGACCCACTTGCCGACCGGCAACCTGGTGTTGGACGCAGCGAAGCTGCACAACCTCGACAAGTCCGAACGCGTCATCCGCGGAATGATGCCGGCCTTCAGTGAGGCGACCGCCCGCCATGGCATGGATCCGACGGTCATCCCCAGTCTGGACTCGGAACTGATCAAGCAGGAGGCCGCCGCCCGGAAACTGGTCGAGCGGCCCCCGCACGTCCAGGCTGCCGCCGAAAGCCGGCAGGCCAGCCGTGCCGCCGAACCCTCGGCGCAGGCGATCGGCATCGACCATCCCTCCCATGCCGGCAACCCCCTGTTTGTGGGAGCCCAGACCGGGGTCCACGCGCTGGACCGCGCCCACAACCGGGTGCCTGACCTGCAGAGCGACCAGCTCGCCGGCGCACTGGCCGTGCAGGCCAGGCGCGAGGGGCTGGAGTCCATTTGCCACGTGGTGCTCAGCGACGACCACAGCCGCGCCTTCGCGGTGGATACGCCCGACCTGAACGCCGCGCACCGTCGACATGCCCACGTCGAAGTGGCGGCGGGCATGGCCCAGCCGTTGAGCGCGAGCACCGCCCAGATGGACGCGATCAATGCCACTCGCGAGCAGGCGCAGGGGGTGTCGCTGGCCCAGCAGCAGGTGCACGAGACCCAGGAACAGGCACGGCGGATGGGCTAGGGCGGCGCAAACCGCCCGTCGCCAAAGGGTTTCCCTGCGGCCAAAGCTGCGATACAGTCATTGGGTGTCCAGCCTGACGACCCCGCATACCCTTTCTTCCGCACGCCGTTGGTGGCGATGGTGGCCTGTTGCCGTCGTCCGTCCCCATAACGCTGTGTCCCGGAAGGAAAGTCGTCTTGATCTCGCACGCTCAGTTTCAGCAGCAGGCCGCTGAAGGCCACACCCATATTCCCGTTGTCCGCGAAGTGCTGTCCGACCTGGACACGCCGCTTTCGGTCTATCTGAAGCTCGCCGACGGCCCCAATACCTACCTGTTTGAATCCGTCGAAGGCGGCGAGCGCTTTGGTCGTTACTCGATCATCGGCCTGCCGGCACGTCGCGTGTACGCCTTCCACGGCCACACCCTGACGGTGCGCGAGGACGGCCAAGTGGTGGAAACCCGCGAGGTGGCCGATCCGTTTGCCGAGGTCGAGGCGCTGCGCAGTGCTCACTCGGCGCCGAAGCTGGAAGGCCTGCCGGGCTTCACCGGTGGCCTGGTCGGCTGGTTCGGGTTCGAGTGCATCGGCTACATCGAGCCGCGCCTGGCATCGCCGGCCGGCCGCGACGAACTGGGCACTCCGGACATCCTGCTGCTGCACTCCGATGAGCTGGCGGTGTTCGACAACCTGAAGGGCCGGCTGTACCTGATCGTGCACGCCGACCCGCGCGTCGAAGGCGCCTTTGAACAGGCCCAAGCGCGCCTGGACGCATTGGCGGCCAGGCTGCGCGCGCCGGGTGCCGGCTATCCGGCACCACTCACCAGCGACGTGCTGGACGAGTCCGATTTCGTTTCAGGTTTCACCCGCGAAGGCTTCGTCGATGCGGTCCAGCGCAGCAAGGAGTACATCCGTGCCGGCGACATCTTCCAGGTGGTGCTCAGCCAGCGCCTGAGCGTGCCATTCAAGGCGCGCCCGGTGGATGTGTATCGCGCGCTGCGTGCACTGAATCCGTCGCCGTACATGTATTTCCTCGATGTCGGCGACCTGCAGGTGGTCGGCTCCTCGCCGGAAATCCTGGTGCGTCTGCAGGACGGTGAAGTGACCGTGCGCCCGATCGCCGGCACCCGCCCGCGCGGCGCCACGCCGGAACTGGACCAGGCGCTGGAAGTCGAGCTGCTGGCCGATCCGAAGGAACGCGCCGAGCACTTGATGCTGATCGACCTGGGCCGCAACGACGCCGGCCGCGTGTCCAAAGCCGGTACCGTGGAAGTGGGCGAGCAGTTCGTGATCGAACGCTACAGCCACGTCATGCACATCGTCAGCGAAGTGACCGGGCAGCTGCAGCCGGGCCTGAGCTACGCCGACGTGCTGCGCGCCACCTTCCCGGCCGGTACGGTCAGCGGCGCGCCGAAGATCCGCGCGCTGGAAGTGATCCGCGAACTGGAACCGATCAAGCGCAATGTCTACGCTGGCAGCATCGGTTACATCGGCTGGCACGGCGATGCCGATACCGCGATCGCGATCCGCACCGCCGTGATCAAGGACGGCCGCCTGTACGTGCAGGCCGGCGCCGGCATCGTCTACGACTCGGACCCGGACAAGGAATGGGACGAGACGATGAACAAGGGCCGCGCGCTGTTCCGTGCCGTCGCCCAGGCCGCCAAGGGCCTGTGAGTTTCCCCGTGCTGTGGCCTGCGCCGCAGCACCCCTCGCTGTTTCCGTTCAAGACAAGGAGTACCGCATGAAGCTGCTGAGCGCATTGCTGTGGTCGTCGCTGCTGGCCACGATGGCCCCGTCTGCCTGGGCGCAGGCCAACACCATTCCCTCGCAGCCGCACCTGCTGGTGAAGGGCGAGGGCGCGCGAACGGTGATGCCGGACCGGTTCACCGTCGAACTGCTGGTCAAGTCCACCGATCTTCAGCCGGATACAGCGCGCTCGCGCGTGCAGGGCAATGTCGATGCGGTGCTGGGTGCGTTCAAGCGCAACCATGCACTTCCGGCAAGCGTGGTGGCGGACAACCTGACCATCCAGCCGGACTACCGCTACAGCGTGCAGGGCAAGCAGGAATACTTGGGGACACGGGTGAGCCGGCGGCTGAAAGGCAGCTTCGGCACCACCGGCGACCTGCAGGCCTTCCTGCGCGCGGTCGATGCCAGCGATGACCTGCAGATCAGCAGCATGCGGCCTGGCTACTCGAAGGAAGCCGCACTGCGTGGCGAACTCAAGGCCGAAGCGGCAACGCAGACACGCGCCTCCGCCAAGCACCTTGCCACGGCCTATGGCGCGCGCATCACCGGCCTCTACAGCATCTCCGACGTGGCCCCGAACTTCGCCTACGGCGTGCAGGCAGGCAACTGGCCCCGCAGCGGCGATCTGGTGACGCCGCCTTCGCCGCCCTCGCCCGAGGCGCCGATGAACAGCATCGAGACCACGGGCTCGCGCCTGTCCGAATCCATCGAAGCCGGCCCCATCACCTACACCGAAAACGTGTACGCCATTTTCCTGATAAGCGACGGAACCTGACCATGTTGTGGATGATCGACAACTACGACAGCTTCACCTACAACCTCGTGCAGTACCTGCAGACGCTGGGTGCCGAAGTGAAGGTGGTGCGCAACGATGCGATGAGCGTGGACGAGATCGCCGCGCAGAAGCCCGAACGCATCGTCATTTCGCCCGGCCCGTGCACGCCCAACGAAGCGGGCGTGTCGCTGGAGCTGATCCGGCGCCTGGGCCCGACCACGCCGATCCTCGGCGTGTGCCTGGGCCACCAGGGCATCGGCCAGGTCTACGGCGGCACGGTCATCCGCGCCGGCAACATCATGCACGGCAAGACCTCGCCGATCCGCCATGAAGGCAAGGGCGTGTTCGCCGGCCTGCCGGACGGTTACCAGGCCACCCGCTACCACTCGCTGGTGGTGGACAAGAACAGCCTGCCCGACGCGCTGGAAGTGACCGCGTGGACCGAGAACGAGGATGGCTCGATCGAAGAGATCATGGGCCTGCGCCACCGCCAGTTCCCGGTGGAGGGCGTGCAGTTCCATCCCGAATCGATCCTCACCGAGCACGGTCACGCGCTGCTGCGCAATTTCCTGCAGCGCCCGGCTGCCTGATCCAAGGAGTATTCCGATGAGCTTCTCCCCCCAGGAAGCCCTGCAACGCACCATCGAACACCGCGAAATCTTCTTCGACGAAATGGTCGACCTGATGCGGCAGATCATGCGCGGCGACGTCTCGCCGATGATGACCGCCGCCATCCTCACCGGCCTGCGTGTGAAGAAGGAGACCATCGACGAGATCGCCGCCGCGGCGACGGTGATGCGCGAATTCGCGCTGGCCGTGCCGGTCGCCGATACCACCCACCTGGTCGACATCGTCGGCACCGGTGGCGATGGCTCGCATACGTTCAACATCTCAACCTGCGCGATGTTCGTTGCTGCAGCCGCCGGCGCGCGCGTAGCCAAGCATGGCAACCGCAGCGTGTCGTCCAAGTCCGGCAGCGCTGATGCGGTCGAGGCATTGGGCGCGGCGATCGAGCTGCAGCCGGCGCAGGTGGCGGCGGCCATCGAACAGACCGGCATCGGTTTCATGTTCGCGCCGATCCACCATCCGTCGATGAAGGTGGTGGCGCCGGTGCGTCGCGAGATGGGCGTGCGCACCATCTTCAACATCCTCGGGCCGCTGACCAACCCGGCCAGCGCACCGTCGGTGCTGATGGGCGTGTTCCATCCCGACCTGGTGGGCATCCAGGCGCGCGTGCTGCGCGAGCTGGGTACCGAGCGTGCGATGGTGGTCTGGGGCCGCGACAACATGGACGAGATCTCGCTGGGCGCCGGCACCCTGGTGGGTGAGCTGCGCGACGGCAAGGTGCGCGAGTACGAGATCCATCCGGAAGACTTCGGCATCGCCATGTCGGCCAGCCGCAACCTGCGCGTGGACGGCCCGGAGCAATCCATTGCCATGCTGCGCGCGGTGCTCGACAACGAGCCGGGTCCGGCGCTGGACATCGTCGCCCTGAATGCGGGCGCAGCGTTGTACGTGGCCGGCGTAGCCAGCGATATCGGCGACGGCCTGGCCCGCGCCCGCGCGGTCATCGCCGATGGCAGCGCCCGTGCCCGCCTGCAGCAGTATGTCGATACCACCCGCGCGCTGGTTGCCTGAGCGCGCGGTTCAGCCTGACCCACCCGATGGCCGATAATGGTCGTCCTCACCGCCCCAGCACCGACCCGACGACGATGAGCGATATCCTGCAGACGATCCTGGCCCGCAAGGCCGAAGAAGTAGCCCAGCGCCGCGCCCAGCGGCCGCTTGAGGAGCTGCAGGCCGCGCTGGCCGATGCGCCACCGGTGCGCGGTTTCGTGCGCGCGCTGCAGGCCGCGGTGGCCAATGGCGATCCGGCGGTGATTGCCGAAGTGAAGAAGGCCAGCCCGTCCAAGGGCGTGATCCGCCCCGACTTCCGCCCGGCCGACATCGCGGTCAGCTATGAGTTCGGCGGCGCCAGCTGCCTGTCGGTGCTGACCGACGTGGATTTCTTCCAGGGGGCCGACGTCTACCTGCAGCAGGCCCGCGATGCCTGCACGCTGCCGGTGCTGCGCAAGGACTTCGTGATCGACGCCTACCAGGTGGTCGAGGCGCGCGTGCTTGGCGCCGACTGCATCCTGCTGATCGTCGCTGCGCTGGACGATACGCAGCTGGCCACGCTGTCCGAACTGGCGATGTCGCTGGGCATGGACGTGCTGGTGGAAGTGCATGACATCGACGAACTGGAGCGTGCGCTGCAGGTGCCGGCGCCGATGATCGGCATCAACAACCGCAACCTGCGCACCTTCGAAGTGTCGCTGCAGACCACGCTGGACATGCGCCTGGCCGTGCCGCGCGATCGCCTGCTGGTCACCGAGAGTGGCATTCTTGGCCCGCAGGACGTGGCGCTGATGCGCGATGCCGGCATCCACTCGTTCCTGGTCGGCGAGGCCTTCATGCGCGTGGAAGAGCCGGGTGAGGGTCTGCGTCAGCTATTCTTCGCAGCATGAAAACGCACTATCCAACGCCGCGCGAGGATGCGCCGCTGGTGGTCTTCGACTTCGACCACACCCTGTATGACGGCGATTCGGGCACCCACCTGTTCGCCTCGCTGATCAAGCGCAACCCGCTGCGGATGCTGGCGGCGCTGCTGGTCACCCCGATCGCCGGGCCGATGGTGGCGATGCTGCCGACCCGCCGTGCCGGTATCTCGGTCTATGTCTGGATCGGCAGTTTCGGGCTGCACCGCGCGCGTGAGTTCAACAAGGTGATCGACGCCTACGTGCTGCGCAACGAGGCGCAGATGCGCGCCAAGCTGTTGCCACAGGCGCTGGAGGTGTTCGCCGCGCATCGTGCCAAGGGCGACCGCGTGGTGGTGGCCACCGGTGCGCCGCCGGAGTTGGCCCGTGCGATCCTGGCCTTTGTCGCTCACCAGGACGTGCCGGTGATCGGCACCGAAGTGGGGCCGCGTCTGGGCGGGGTAGGGCCGACCCGACACTGCCACAACGAAGAGAAGATGCGCATGCTGCGCGAGCGCGGCTACGGCGACATCGACATCGCCTATTCCGACAGTACCGCCGACCTTCCGCTGCTGCTGGCGGCGAAAGCGCCGGTGGTGGTCAACCCGAAGCCGGCCAAGGTGGAATTCTTCCGCCGCGTGCTGCCGGCCGGCACCCGCATCCTCAACTGGGGCTGCGTGGACCGCGGTGGCGAGAAGGCGTAATCGATCCCGCCTGCCCGCCGGGCAGGGACCCGGTAGTGCCGGCCGCTGGCCGGCAACCTGGCAAGCGTTTCCGCAGTTCATGAGGTTGCCGGCCAGCGGCCGGCACTACCGAAGCCCGCGCGGGTAGYGCCGGGCCACGCCCGGCGGGCGGTCAGCGGCCCAGGTACCCGAACAGTGCATGGCCCACCTGGAACAGGCTGATGCCCAGCACCAGCACGCCCACTGCGACCAGCACCCAGCGCTCCTTCACCCGCTTCACCAGCACCGCCGCCACCGGCGCGGCCATCATGCCGCCGATCAACAGGCCGGCGACGATCTGCAGGTGCTGCACCCCCATCGACAGCAGGAACGTGGCCGAAATGGTCAGGGTGACCACGAACTCGGCCGCGTTGACGGTGCCGATGGTGGTCCTGGCCTGGCCACCGCGGGCGAGCAGGGTGGAGGTGGCCACCGGGCCCCAGCCGCCGCCGCCGCTGGCATCGAGCAGGCCAGCGAAGAATCCCAGCACCGGCACCCGGCGGATCTCGCCCTTGGGCATCCAGCGGCCGGCCGCGCGGGCCAGGATGATGATGGCTAGCACCAGCAGGTACAGGTAGATCAGCGGGCGGATCAGGTCGCCAGGGACCTGTGTCAGGACGTACGCGCCGAGTGCACCACCCAGTGCGCCGGGCAGGGCGAGGCGGAAGAACAGGCGTTTGTCGACATTTCCTGCTACCAGATGCGACACACCGGATGCGCCGGTGGTGAACACCTCAGCGGTATGGACGCTGGCGCTGACCTGTGCGGGAGGCAGCCCCATGCTGAGCAGCACCGATGAAGAAACCAGCCCGAATGCCATGCCCAGCGCACCATCGACCAGCTGTGCGCCAAGGCCGATGAGGATGAACCACCAGAATTCGCTGCTCAGTTCCATGGATCGAGCCTAGCGGAAGCGGGTGTGCGGGACATGCGATGGCACGTCGCACGTATGGCGACCCGCCGGGCATGGCCCGGCGCTCCCGGCGCAGATCCTGTGGTAGCGCCGGGCCATGCCCGGCGGACACCGGGTGGTCAACGGGTGCCGTACAGCACCACGGTCTTGCCGCGGGCGTGCAGCAGGCCGTCGGTCTGCAGCTTCTTCAGCACCCGGCCGGCCATTTCGCGCGAGCAGCCGACCAGGCGGGCCAGTTCCTGGCGTGAGACGCGCAGCTGGCTGCCCTGCGGATGGCTCATCGACTCCGGCTCCTGCGCCAGATCGTGCAGGGTGCGCACGATACGGTCGGTGACATCCAGGAACGCCAGGCGGCTGGCCTTGCGGCTGGTGTCCAGCAGGCGCTTGGAGATCTGCTGGCCCAGCGCGTACAGCAGGCGCGGGGCATCGGCCGACAGCGGGCCGAGGAACAGCTGATGCAGGCGCTCGTAGCTGATTTCAGCCAGCTCACAGGCGGTGCGGGTGCGCAGGATCACCTCGCGGCGGTCCGACTCCACGAACAGGCCCATCTCGCCGACGAACTCACCGGCGCCGAAATAGCCCAGCACCAGCTCGCGGTCCTCCTCCTCCTCGGCCATGATCGAAACCGAGCCGCTGATGACGTAATACAGGGTTCCCGCCGGGTCACCGGGTCGGAAGACGTCGGTACGGGTGGGATAGCGCCGCCGGTGGCTGTGTGCCAGGAAGCGGTCGATTGTTGCGATGTCCAAGGCCAATGGGCTGCTAGCTAGGCGCACGGTTGACACGATAGGGGCGCTCCCTCTGCGCATGAACGGATTCACGGGGTCGATAGCGGAGCTTAACCAGCGCAATTGTTAAGGGCAAACAGTGTGCCAGAACCTGAGCGTCTTCACGTTCCCCCTGGAGACACTTATGCCGCATAATTCCCCCTTTCCC